>NZ_DASZBY010000058.1:0-24095 GCF_035943795.1 Aliidongia sp.
GCCGACGATCTCGTGGGCCTGACAGCGCGTGATCGGCTGGTCGGCGAAGCGGATCGTGCCGTGGATGACCTCGCCGTCCTCGCGCTCCAGCACGCCGGAGATCGCCTTCAGTACCGTGGACTTGCCGGCACCGTTGGAGCCGAGCAGGGCGACGATCGCGCCTTCCGGAACATCCAGCGAAATGTCGCGCACAGCCTCAATGACGCGATCATACAGGATCTGCACATTCGCGAGGGCAAGCAGCGTGCTCACAAACGGACCGGCTCTGCAAAACGCGCCAGCCGTGGATGGCGTGCCAGCCATTCGGTCGGCACCGGCACCGGGAAATCCATCAGCATCTGGGCGAACGCCTTGCCTTGCGGGTCATGGCGCAGCGACGCCGTGCCGCCGCCGTCGAGCGCGCCATGCAGCAGGAAATTGAAGCCCAGCAGGCCGGGCAGGGCGAAGCGCTCGACCGTGCCGGTCAGCAGATGGGCGAAATAGCCGTGGACCGTCTCGGGCGTCAGGGCGGCGGCGATGGCGGGAACAAATTCCGCGTCCCGGGCCAGCACGCCGATATTGGCGTCGTCGCCCTTGTCGCCGCTGCGACCGTAGGCGATCGCGATCAACGGCACCGGGCTGAAGGGACCGCTCATCGCCTCGATCCCGAGCGTATCCGAGGGAGCCGCCGGGACCTCGTGCGCTGGGATTGGGATCGTTACGGCGTGCTCGACTCCGGCCATCGTCAAGATCGGCGACAGCAGGTTCTTGTCGACGAGGCATGAATAGAGCCGGACCATCGGGGTCACTTTCGGCCGCCCACCGGCAAAGCCGGTGATGCCCTGCGCCATGCCGGTCGCACTGGTCAGGAACTCGCGGGACAGGATCTCCGCCCCTTCGCGCATCGCATGGTCGACCGCGACCTTGAGGATGACCTCGCGGGCGCCGCCCTTGAACGCGGCGGGGCCATAGGTGTCGTCGGCGCCCAGCACTTCGATCGAGGTCCGGCGGAAATCCGCCAGCCCGCGTTCGGCGAGCAGCCGCCGGGCGAGCTTCAGCAGGGCCTCGCCGGTGCGCCGCGCCTTCGCTGCCGCATCGCGCCCGCCGATCATCAGCTGACCGGCGCACTTGAAGCCGTCGGCGTAGGTCGCCGACGCCTTATACGACCGCGTCGGCGGCAATCCCTTCGCCCCCTCGACCAGGACGCGGTCCGGCCCGACCTCGGTGAGCTTCAGGTGGCGAAAATCGCAGATCACGTCGGGCAGAATATAGCGGGCCGGATCGCCGATCTCGTAGATGATCTGTTCCGCCACGGTCGCCGGGTTGACCAGCCCGCCGGTGCCAGGTGGCTTCGTCATGACGAAGCTGCCGTCCGCATGGCATTCGACGATGGGATAGCCCATGCGATCCCAGCCGGGCACGTCCTCCCAGTCGGTCGAGACGCCGCCGGTCGCCTGGGTGCCGCATTCCACGACATGGCCGGCCAGGCTGCCGGCCGCCAGCAGATCGTATTGGTCGGTGGTCCAGCCGAAGCGATGGATCAGGGGGCCCAGCACCACCGCGCTGTCGACGCAGCGGCCGGTGATGACGATATCCGCGCCGGCGTCGAGGGCGGCCGCGATCGGCAGCGCGCCCAGGTAGGCATTCATACTGAGCAGCTTGGCGGGTAAGGGCGCGCCGGTCGCCATCTCCGTGATGCCATCGCCGCGCAGCCGGTCGGCCGTGGACAGCAGGTCGTCGCCGGTCACGGCCGCGACCTTGAGCGGGATGCCGGCGGCATCGAGCGCCGCCTGTAGCGCGTCGCGGCAGCCGGCGGGATTGACGCCGCCGGCATTGGCCACGACGCGGATCCGCTTGGCGGCTAGGGCAGGGGCCAGGCGGGCGAACAGCGTCACGAAATCTGCCGGATAACCGCCGTCGGGCTGCTTCACCCGGGCGCGGGCCAAGAGCGACATGGTGATCTCGGCCAGGTAATCCATCACCAGGAAGTCGATCTCGCCATATTCGACCAGCTGGATCGGG
Source organism: Aliidongia sp. (assembly GCF_035943795.1). Classification (NCBI taxonomy): domain Bacteria; kingdom Pseudomonadati; phylum Pseudomonadota; class Alphaproteobacteria; order Rhodospirillales; family Dongiaceae; genus Aliidongia; species Aliidongia sp. Next base: position 2,002 of record NZ_DASZBY010000058.1, read on the forward strand.
CCTTGGTCGCTGTCGCCCCAGAACCCGCCGCCGCAGCCGATGCGCACGATCTCGCTCATGATCGCTCAGCGTCCCGTGAAGCGCGGCACGCGCTTTTCACGGAAGGCCGCGAAGCCTTCTCGGCAATCTTCCGTGCGCGCCATCATCGGCAGCATCAACTGGGCATATTCCAGCGCCTCGCGCAGCGCCATGTCGCGCATCGCCTGGAAACCCTGCTTGCCGAGGCGGATCGCCGTCGGCGAGCGGCCGACGATCAGGTCGAGCAGCCAGGCCAGCTTGGTGTCGAGCTCCGCTGCCGGCACCACGTAGTTGACGATGCCGTGGCTGAGCGCTTCGGCCGCCGGCATGCTCTCGCCGGTGATGCACATCTCCTGCAGGCGGCGCGGCGGTACGATCCGCATCAGGTGCGGCATGATCATCATCGGGAACAGGCCGATCTTGGATTCCGGCGTGCCGAAGGTGGCGCTATCGGCGGCGACGACCAGATCGCAGGCGCAGACCAGGCCGAACCCGCCGGCCAGTGCGTGGCCATTGACCCGGGCGACGAGCGGCACGCTGCAGGTCTCGATCAGTTGCAGCAGGTCGACGACGTAGTTGCGGGGATTGGCCGGATCGACCGTGAAGGGCGCGCCGTCGGCGCTGGGGTTGAGGTCGCCGCCGGCGCAGAACGCCTTGTCGCCGGCCCCGGTCAACACGATCGCCCGGCAGTCCCGATCGGCCATTGCCAGGCGGATCCCGTCGCCAATGCCGGCGGCGACGGCTTCGTTGATCGCATTGCGTCGTTCCGGCCGATTGATCGTGATCCATTGGACCGCGTCGCGCCGAACGCACAGGACCGGGTCTGTCGCCGTCTGATCTCCCGCCGCCATGCGTTTCCCCCGCCCCGATCCGATCTTCGTCTCGCGATCGGAAATGAGTGTGTTTCATTAAGTGGGGCCGCTGAAGGTTTGTCAATCGATTGGGTGACAAGTAGCGATCCGAAAGTGTTCCGCAGTGCAGCATGGAAATACGGCGCACCATTGCGATAATGGCGGCATTCGCCGCACTTTGATCAAAGACAATGGACAAAATGAGCGACGCTCAATAAAGTCCGGCCCAGTCCCAAACGAAGCCGGGCCGGTCAGGCGCGGACCTGCAGGAGGAAACGCCGGATGTCGCTTGCCGAAACCGCGCCGCGCCGCAACGACGGTCTTCGTTTCGATCTTCAGGGCGACGAGCGCGAGATCCTGGACGGCGCCGACCTGTTCGCCCGCAAGGAGCTCTACCCGCTGGCCTCCCGCATGGACGCCGAGGAATGGTGGCCGGACGGGATCTTCGAGAAGATCGGCCAGGCGGGATATTTCGGGGTGACCGCATCGCCCGAGGAGGGCGGTGCCGGGGCAGACCTGATGACGAGCGGCCTGGTGCTGCAGGGCTTCGCGCGCTGGAACCACGCGCTGGCGCTCAGCTGGGTCGCACACGAGAACCTGTGCCTCAACAACATCCTGCGCAACGCGAACGAGGCGCAGCGCCGCAAATACATTCCGGGCCTGTGCAGCGGCCGCTCGATCGGCGCGCTCGGTCTGACCGAGCCGGGTGCAGGATCAGACGCCCTGGGCTCCATGCGCACCACGGCGCGCCGCGACGGCGACCATTACGTGCTGAACGGCACCAAGATCTACATCACCAACGGCCCTGTGGCCGATGTGCTGCTGGTCTATGCCAAGACCGCGCCGGAACTGGGGGCGAAGGGCATCTCCGCCTTCATCGTGGAAAAGGATTTTCCGGGTTTCAAGGTCGCCCAGAAGCTGGTGAAGATGGGTTTCCGCGGCAGCCAGACCGCCGAGCTGGTGTTCGAGGATTGCCGGGTGCCGGCGGAGAACCTGGTCGGTCGCGAGAACGGCGGCGTCGCCATCGTCATGAGCGGCCTCGACCTGGAGCGTGCCATGATCGCGCCGCTATGCCTGGGCATCGCCGAGCGCGCGCTGGAACTCAGCATCGAATATGCCAAGACCCGCGAGCAGTTCGGCCGGCCGATCGCCGAATTCCAGATGATCCAGGCCAAGATCGCGGACATGTATGTCTGGGTCGAGACCATGCGGACCTTCACCTATCGCTGCCTGGCCGCGGTCAACGACCTGGAGGTCGGCGGCGGCGGGCGCGGCACGGTCCATGCGCTGACCGCGGCCTCGGTCATGTATGCGGCCGAGACCATGGCCCGCGTGCTGTCCGAGGCGGTGCAGATCCACGGCGGGTCGGGCTACATCTGGGAGGCGGAGATCAATCGGCTCTATCGATCGAGCAAGCTGCTCGAGATCGGCGCCGGCACGACCGAAGTGCGCAAGATCATCATCGCCGGCGAGTTGCTGAAATGACCGACGAGCCGTTCGATACCTCGGACGCCGACCTGGCGGAACGCTCGACCGGCCTCGCCTCGGACCTGCTCAAGGACCGGACCGTGCTGGTGTCCGGCGGCGGCAGCGGCATCGGGCGGGCGACCGCCTGGCTGGCGGCCCGCCTGGGGGCACGCGTCATCGTCAGCGGCCGCAAGCAGGAAAAGCTCGATGCGGTCAGCGTGGCGATCGGTGCGCGCGGGCTCTCCTGCATCGGGCTGCCCGTCGACATTCGCCAGCGCGACACGGTCGAGCGCCTGTTCGACCAGATCCGCGACAGCCATGGCGCCATCGACATCCTGGTCAACAGCGCCGGCGGGCAATTTCCACAGCCGGCGATCGATTATTCGGCGAAGGGCTGGCGCGCCGTCATCGAGACCAATCTCGACGGCACCTTCAACATGATGCAATGCGCGGCCCAGCGCTGGCGCGGCCAGGCGCGGGGTGGCAGCATCGTCAACGTCGTCGTCTCGCCGCGCGGCCTGCACCATGTCGCCCACACCTGCGCCGCGCGCGCCGGTGTCATGGCGTTCAGCGACGCCGTCGCCATCGAATGGGCGCCCCTCGGCGTCAGGGTCAATTGCGTGGCGCCCGGCGCCATCCGCTCGGAAGGCTGGAGGGTCTATCCGGCGGAGATTGCCCGCCGGTACCACAATACCAATCCGATGCGTCAGGTCGGCGAACCCTGGGACATCGCCGAGGCCTGCCTCTATCTGGCCGGCCCGTCCGGGCGCTTCATCACCGGGGAAACCCTGGAAGTCACCGGCGGTGGGCATCTGTGGGGCGAGACCTGGACCACCGAAAAGCCGGATCATTTCGTCCAGGCGTCGCGGACCTTCGATCCGCAGGGGTCCGGCCCCTCCGGCTGATCCAGGGCGGAAAAGCCGCCTAGCACCGGCGTCACCCCTCGGATGGCCGAGCACGAAGCGGTAGGCGGCCCCAGACGAGATGCTGGCGGGCGCGCTGGTCGATACCGTTCCGCACGACGTGCTGTCGTTCCCCGTCGTGAAATATCATCAGCGACCCGAGCGCGTGCACGCGCCCTATGCCTTCGGTGAACTCCCCAGGCTGCTGAGGGAAATCGTCTCGAGATTCCTGCTGTCGTAAGGTCGGCCGCCAACGGATGCCGCCACCGACCTGGAGGCTCATGCCCTTGCCGTCGCGATCAAATCGGCGAAATGCCGCTCCGCCACGTCGGGATGCGACCTCAGCCGGCCTTTCAGATAGTTCTGCCCGACCTCGCGGAACAAGGGATTCTGCGGATCGCTGGTCGGGCCGGTCGCCTCGGCGGCGAGGTTCGGCGGCAAGGTGAGCAGCGGCACGGTCGAATCGAGCCGTGCGCCGAGGAAGAAGGCGACCGAAAGACGATCGGCGCCGGACGGCGGGCTCACGACCCGATGCAGCGTCGCCTTCAGATAACCGTTGGAGGCCAGCTCCAGCAACTCGCCGATGTTGACCACGAAGGTGCCGGGGATCGGCGCCGCATCGATCCAGCCGCCATTGGTCTCGACCTGCAACCCGCGCTGCGCATCCTGCAGCAGCAGCGTCAGCAGGCCGCTGTCCTTGTGGGCGCCCACGCCCTGGTCGCTGCGCCCGGCTTCGATGCCGGGATAGCGCACGACCTTCATGGTCTGCATCGGCGTGCCGGAATAGATCGTCTCCAGCGCGTCGGCCGGCTGTCCCAGGGATTCGACCAGCGCACGGACCACGCGGAGCGCGACCTCGGTCAGGCGGGACTGCCAATGCAGCAGGGCCTCGCGGAGCTGGGGCAGCGAGGCCGGCCACTGGTTCGGTCCCTGCAGGCGCGTCCAGGCCGGGATGCCCGGCCCCTGCGGCACGGACGTCCGTTCCGCATGGATATCGAACTGTTCGCGCCAGTCTTCCTGCCCGCGCGTGATCTCTTGCCCTGCGCGGTTATAGCCGCGGAAATGCGGCGAATGGACCATCTGGACCGCCAGCTTTTCCGGCTCGGGCAGGGCGAAGAACGCACGCGAGGCCTGCTGTACGGCGTCGATCTCCGCATCGGTGATGCCATGGCCGGAAAGATAGAAGAAGCCGATGTCGCGGGCGGTGCGCCGCAACTCGTCCAGGAACGCGGCGCGTTCGGCGGGGGCGGCGTCGAGCCGCGACAGATCGAGGACGGGCAGGGCGGAGATCTGGGTGATGGCGTTCATGAGTGTGTCCGCTTCGAAGATGGATTTCAGGCGGGGTGGCTCTGCCGGGTCGCGGCCAGGGCCTGATCGAGATCGGCGAGAATGTCGTGGATATGTTCCAACCCGATCGACAGGCGGACATAGCCGGGCGTCACGCCGGTCAAGGCCTGATCCTCCGGCGAGAGTTGCCCGTGGGTGGTCGAGGCCGGATGGATCGCCAGACTGCGCGCGTCGCCGATATTGGCGACATGGTAGAATAGCTTCAAGGCGTCGATGAAGCGGGCGCCGGTGGCGGCGTCGTCCAGTTCAAACCCGACCAGGCCGCCGTAGCCGCCCCGAAGATAGCGATCCGCGCGTGCTCGCGTCGGCCCGGATTGCAGCGAGGGATGGCCGACCCAGCGCACCAGCGGATGCCGCTTCAGCCAGGCGGCGACGGCGGCGGCGTTCTGCGAATGCCGCTCGATGCGCAGCGGCAGGCTCTCGATGCCCTGCAGGATCTGAAAGGAATTGAACGGCGAGATCGCGGCGCCCAGATCGCGCTGCATGGTGGCGCGCACGCTCGCCAGATAGGCCGGAACACCCAGGCGTGCTGCGGTCTCGACCCAGATCGCGCCCTGGTAGCTGGGATCGGGCTGGTTCAGCGCGGGCTGCCGCTCGGGCCACGCCGCCCAGTCGAAGTCGCCGCCGTCGACGATCAGCCCGCCGATCGAGGTGCCGTGCCCGCCCAGGTACTTGGTCGCCGAATAGACCACGATGGCGGCACCGTGATCGAGCGGGCGGGCCAGTAGCGGTGCTGCGGTATTGTCGAGGATCAGGGGAATGCCGACCGCGCGCCCGATGGCCGCGACCTCGGCGATCGGGAACACGGCGAGCTTCGGGTTCGGCAGGGTCTCGCCATAGAACGCCCGGGTCTTGCCGTCGATCGCCCGCCGGAAATTCTCCGGGTCTGCCGGATCGACGAAGCGCGTCTCGATGCCGAACCGGCTGAGCCGGTTGGCGAACATGTTCCAGCTGCCGCCATAGAGGTCGGTGCTGCTGACGATATTGTCGCCGGCGCTGGCCAAGGCCAGGACCGCGAAGGCGGAGGCGGCCTGACCGGATGCGACGGCCAGGGATCCGACGCCGCCCTCGAGGCCGGCGACCCGCCGCTCCAGTACGTCGGTCGTCGGGTTGCTGGTCCGCGTGTAGCCGAAGCCCAGCCGCTCCAGCCCGAAGATGCTGCGCGCATGCTCGGCATCCTCGAACTGGTAGGACGTGGTCTGGTAGATCGGCACCGCGACCGCGCCGTTGGTCGGATCGGCCCGCCAGCCGCCGCGGAGCGCCAGGGTCTCCGGGCGATAGGCCGACGGGTTATGCGGGCCGTCGACCACCGGTGCCGGTTCGTTCGTGATGGTCGTATCGAGCGCGATCGCCATGTCCGAAATCTCCTGTCAAGCGAGTTGGGCGCCGGCGGCCTGCTCCAGCAGTCCCCAGGCGTCGGCGCCGAATTTGCCCTTCCAGTCGCGATAGAAGCCGGCCTTGCGAAGGACCTCCTGGAAAGGGGCCGCGTCGGGCCGGTTGAACACGAGGCCGTGCGCGGTCAATCCCGCTTCCAGGCTTTCGTTCAGGTGCCGGATGTCGTCCCGCTCGGACTTGGCGGCGGCATTCAGGTGGCGCGCCGCGATCTCGCGGATATTCGCCGGCAGGGCGTTCCAGGCGTCCTTGTTCGCCAGCAGCCACAGGCCGTCCCACATGTGGTTGGTCATCGAGACGTATTTCTGCACTTCGTACAGCTTGACGGTCTCGATGATCGACAGGGGGTTTTCCTGGGCGTCGAACACCTTGGTCTGGAGTGCCGTGTAGAGTTCGTTGAAGTTCAGCGTGCTGGGGGCGGCGCCCAGGCTCTGGAAGATCGACGTCCAGAGCGGGCCCGGCGGCACGCGGATGCGCAGATGCTCCAGGTCGCCCGGGTCGTGGATCGGCTTGGCGCCGGTCGTGATCTGGCGGTAGCCGATGTCCCACAGATTGTCGAACACGACCAGCCCGGTGCTCTCGATCCGCTTGCGCACGAAGGCGCCGAGCGGTCCGTCGACGCCGGCCCAGACCTGGTCGTAGCTCTTGAACGCGAAGCCCACGCCGGTGATGGCCGTGTCGGGGATCAACGTCGACAGGATGATCGCCGACAGCGAGAACAGCTCGACCGCGCCCGCGCGGACCTGGGAGAGCGTGTTGGTATCGGAGCCCAGCTGGTTGCTGGGATAGAGCGCTATTTCCAGCCGACCGCCGGTTTCCTCCAGGATCTTCGCGGCGGCCTCGCGAGCCCGTACGTTCAGCGGATGGTCCGGCGGCGTGTTGTTGGCGAATTTATATGTGAACTCGGCGGCATTGGCCGGCCGGCTGAGGATGGCCGGTGCCGCGAGGGCGGCGAGCGCGGTGCCGGCGACGAACTTCCGGCGGGAAATTTTCTGCATGGTCCGGGACTCCGGTAAGGTTCAGCGCAGCGGCGGGGCGTACATCAGCCCGCCATGGGTCCACAGTTCGTTCAGCCCGCGCGAAAGCTTCAGCGGCCCCTTGGATCCGACGGTGCGATTGAAGATTTCGCCGTAGTTGCCGACCTGCTTCACGATCCGGTAGGCCCATTGTTCGTCGAGCCCGAGGGCCTTGCCGTTGCCCTCGGCCACGCCCAGCAGGCGTTTCACGGCCGGATCGTCGCTCTTCAGGCCCTGGTCGACGCTCGCCTGGGTCAGCCCGTGCTCTTCGGCGTCGAACAGCGCGAAGATGGTCCAGCGCACGACGTCGAACCATTGGTCGTCGCCGGCGCGCACGGCCGGGGCTAGCGGCTCCTTCGAAATGACTTCGGGCAGGATGTCGTAGTCGTCCGGGTTGCCCGCGCGCGTGATGCGGACGGCGGCCAAGCCTGAGGCATCGGTCGTGAGCGCATCGCAGCGCCCGGCGAAGAAGGCGCCTTCGATCTCGTCCTCGCTTTCGATCACGACGGTCTTGAGCACGAGTTTGTTCTTGCGGAAATAGTCGGCGAGGTTGAGCTCGGTCGTGGTGCCCGGCTGAACGCAGATCGTGGCACCGGACAGGTCCTTGGCGCTTTTCAGGCCGAGCTTCTTCGCGACCAGGAAACCCTGGCCGTCATAGAACACGGTCGGCGCGAAGACGAGGCCCAGCAGCGCCTCGCGCGTCAGCGACCAGGTCGTGTTGCGCGCCAGCAGGTCGACCTCGCCCGACTGCAGCGCGGTGAAGCGCTGCGGCGGCGACAACGGCACGAACTTGACCTTGTGGGCATCCCCCAGCACCGCCGCGGCCAGCGCGCGGCAGATCTCGGTATCGATGCCCGAATAATTGCCCTGGCTGTCGGCGAGCGAAAAGCCCGCGACGCCGGTCGAGACGCCGCATAGCACCGTGCCGCGTGCCTTGACGGCATCGAGCGTGCCGGCCTCGGCGGTGGTGCCGGAGACGAGGGCAACCGTCGCCATGGCCGCAAGAAACTTGATCATGGATCCTCCTTTTTCACCGCTCCGGAACGGCGCGGCAGCGGGACGTGGCCCGCGAAATCATTTGAGAACGACGGTCGCAACCAGCGACCCTCCCGGCGTCTCGGTGCCGGGTCGTCGAGAAAACGCCGTCGCGCCAGTTGGAAGGCGACCGCGATCAGGGCCGCATCGAGCGACAGGCTCTGAGTGCCGGTCGTCATTTCCGCGGCACGCGGAATCTGGCATCGCCGTCGCGGGCGATCTGGTCCGGCAGGTTCAGCTCCCAGCGGAGATAGGCCTGCATCGCATCCTCGATGCCGCGCGACCGGTCGTAGGGCTTGTGCCAGACGTCCTCGGCCGGTTCGGCCAGATGGTCGCTGCCCTCGATCCAGTCGCCGCCCTGAGCCCGCCACGCGGCGGTGCCGCCGTCGAGCACATAGACCTCGCGATCGGTTGCTGCGGCCAGATCGGCTGCCGCCAGCGCGGCCAGAATGCCGTCGGGCGAGGTCAGCACCAGGTCGCCCGTCACTGGCAATCGCGCGATACTCTCCGCCAAGCGCGCCCGGATCGCGAACCAGGCGCCGGGAATATGACCGGCCCGATATTCGGGACTGGCGGCGAGGTCGATCACAACCACTTTGCCTTGCGTCAAAGCCGCGGTAAGGGTCGGCACGCCGATCCTTTGGTAAGGGGCGATCGGCGCCGGCAGCGATCGGGGTTCCGGCCCGCCGGTCTGCGGCAGGTCGTCGACGCCGGGCTCGTAGACATAGACCGCATCCCAACCAAGCTGCTTCAGCCACGAGGCGGTCAGAATGGCACGCACCCCGTCGGCGTCGGTCAAAACAAGGCGGCTCTTCAGCGTGCCGACATAGGCATCCGTGGCCTGGACCAACTGGCCGCCCGGTGCCGATCGCCAGCCGATCGGATGGCCGGCCTCGTACTCGGCCGGGGTCCGGACGTCGAAGCGGTAGAGCGTTCGCTGGGCGCTCTCGGCCTCGAATTGGGCCAGGGTGGCGCGATTGATGCGCTGGATGCCGAAACGGCGGGCGACGCGGTGGGCGCCCTCCCGCGCCTGGGCCAGCGCGGTGGCCGACGGCGGCGGCGCATGCGCGGTTTCGCCGTGGGCCAGATCCAACCCGGCGAGGTGCCAGCCCATCGTGCCGTTCTTGAGCGCGACCACCCGGTTCGGCAGCCCGGCATTGATCAGCGACTGGGCACCGATGATCGATCGGGTCCGACCGGCGCAATTGACCACGACCAGGGTTGCGGGCGAGCTGACCAGGCCCCAAGTCCGATAGGCCAGTTCCGCGCCGGGGCAGGCGATGCCGCCGGGAATGCTCATCCGTTCGAACTCATCGAGCGGCCGGCTGTCCAGGATCAGCAGATCCTCGCCGGCGTCGATGCGCTCCTTCAGTTCCAGCGCCTCGATATGCGGGGTGCCCTCGATCTGCTCGACCACCTCGCCGAAGGCTTTCGAGGGAACATGGATGCCGCTGAACAGTTCATAGCCGGCGCGCTTCCAACCACCGATGCCGTCGCGCAGCGTCACGATGTTCTTCCAACCCAGGTCGAACAGGCGCCGTGCCGCACGCTGGCCGAGATCGCCGCCATCCTCGTCCACGACGACGACGCGGGTCGCGCGGCGCGGCACCAGCTTGTCGATCCGCAGTTCCAGCTGGCTGAGCGGTGCCGAGGTCGCGAACAGCAGATGGCCTTGCGAGAAGACGCCTTCCTCGCGCACGTCGAGGATGGCTAGTTCCTCTTCGTCGCCGATGAAGCGCTTCAGGGTCTCGGCCGGGATCGCCAGGGTCGCGATGAACGGGCTGGCCGGGTAGACCTTGTATGTCCCTCCAGCCGGGCTTTCGAAAGTGACCCGCGCCGGCAACTTTTCCAGACTGAGCCCATAGAGATGAAGGTGCAGGCCGGGCTCGTCGCCGACCAGTTCGATGGTGTGGAAATCGTCGGGCAGGAACGACACGGCATTGCCCGGAACGATGGTCAACGCACCGGTTTGGCGCAACGTGCCCTGGCCGGGCACCTCGCCATTATCGACGCGCTGGTAGAAGACATTGTGCTCGCGGCCGCGCACACCGGCGATCGCCGCCCAGGTCGTATGGTTGTGCGGTGGCGCCGACCGCCCCGGGCGGTTTGCCGCAGCATAGAGCGCAAAGCGATGATCGGCATCCTCGGCCAGGCGGTAGAGCCGCGAGGGCGCGCCTTCGGGAATGACGAACTCGTCGGACGGGAACAGGTCCTCGGACCGGGCGAGATCGATCAGCGCGCCCTTGATCTCGGCGAGGCCGGCCGGGCTGACGCCGTGGCGGGCCTCGGCGGCGCGCACCTGGGCGATCGTATCTTCGATGGCGGCGAAGCGGCGGCTCATGACGGACATGGAAGGCTCCAAAATAGATGAGGCGTGGCTTCAGCCCGCCTTGGACCGGCGTCGATCCGACCGTTCGGCGACCAGCCTGCGGGTCAGCGGGATCAGGTCGCGTCCATAATCGACCGCGTCTTCCAGCGGGTCGAAGCCACGGATCAGGAAGGTCGTGACCCCAAGCTCATAATAATCGAGCAGCGCGTCGGCGACCTGGGCCGGTGTGCCGACCAGAGCGGTACTGTTGGCGCGGGCCCCGGTCTCGCGGGCGACGGCGGTCCAGAGCCGCTGGTCGACGCGATCGCCGCCCTCGGCGGCGGCCAGCAACCGCCGCGCGCCCTCGCTCTGCTTGGGATCGCCGGTGCCGAGCCCAGACGCCCGCCGCTGCTCGCGCACGCGCTCCAGGATCGAATCGGCCCGCGCCCAGGCCGCCGCTTCCGTCTCCGCCAGGATCGGGCGGAACGAGACGCTGAAACGAACCGGCCGGCCTTTGGCGGCGGCACGGACCCGGGCGATCTGCTCGCGCACCTGGGCCTGGGTCTCGCCCCACAGCGCATAGACGTCGGCATGGCGGCCGGCGACGGCGATGGCCGCGTCGGACGCGCCGCCGAAATAGACCGGAATATGTGGCGTCTGCACCGCCTTCACCTCGGAGAAGCCGGCCTCGAACCGATAGTATTTGCCGTGATGGTCGAACGGTTCGTTGCTGGTCCAGATCCGGCGCAGCACGTCCAGATACTCGTCGGTCCGAGCATAGCGTTCGTCATGGCCGAGGAAATCCCCGTCGCGGCGCTGCTCGGCATCGTCTCCGCCGGAAATGATATGGACTGCAAGCCGGCCGCTACTGAACTGGTCCAGGGTGGCCAGCTTGCGGGCGGCCAGGGTCGGTTCGACGAAGCCCGGCCGGTGGGCCAGCATGAAGCCGATCCGCCCCGTCACCGCCGCGGCATAGGACGTCACCAGGAATGCGTCGGGTCCGGTCGAATGATAGGCGACCAGCACTCGGTCGAAGCCCGCGGCCTCATGGGCCTGGGCGAATTGGCGGACATAGTCGCGATCGATCGTCGGGCCCGTCGCCGCGTGAATTTCGGATGCCTTTCGGGTCGCGATCATTCCGATGAATTCGACGGTCATGGGAATTTCCTCCAGTCAAAGGCCGAGGGCCGCGCGGCCGGCAGCAACGAGGACGCTGTCGCTCTGCGGCGTGTGGATCCGGCTGCACAACACGTCGCGATGATGGCGTTCGAGCGGGTTCGCTCGGCTGAGGCCGGGATTGCCGGCAAGCTCCATGGCGCGTTCGACCACGCGGACGGCGTTGTCGGTCACGGTGACCTTGATCTGGCCCGGTTCGATCAGGCCGAGCGCCGTGGGTTCGGCGCTGGCGCTTTCGATCAGCCGGCGGTTGATCCGCAGCAGGCGATCGATGTCGCCGACCGTCTCCTGGATGCGCGGCAGGGTGGCGAGCGATGCGCCGAGATTGCTGGGCACCCGGGCGTTCAGGTAGCCGGCCAGCCAGTCCTTAGCCGCCTCGGCCACCCCATTGTAGAGTGCCGCGATCACCAGGGTGTTCCAGGCGAGCCCGACCGGATCCGGCTGTGCCCATTGCGCGGGCCGGCGCAGGTCGACCGCATGGTGCGCCGGCACCAGAACGTCGGTCAGCACGATCTCGTGGCTGCCGGTCGCACGCATGCCCAGATGGTCCCAGGTTTCTGCGATCCACACGCCGGGGCTGTTCAACGGCACCAGCCAGAACCCAACCTGGGGGATCTCGCCGTCGGTCCGGGCCCAGACCAGGCCCCAGCGTAGGATGGAACTGCCGGTCGCGTAGATCTTGTGGCCGGTCAGCAGCCAGCCGTCGGCCGTACGCCGCGCGGTGGTCGCCGGCAACCCGCCGCGGGCCGGCGATCCCAACTCCGGCTCCACGCGCAGGGCGTTGATCAGTGCGACCTCGCCGGCGGCGGATGCGAGGCCGATCATGTCGGCGACGGGCTTCGGCCAACGGGTCGAGCGATATACCGTGGCGGTGTGAAGATAGTGCATGCCCAGGATCAGCGCGGTTGACGCGTCGCCGGTGGCGATCCGGCCGACGATCCGCGTCACCTCGCCCAGATCCGCCTCGGCACCGCCCAGCCGGGCGGGTACAGTCAGGCTCAACAGGCCGGCCGCCGCCAGCTTTTGGAAGTTCGCCCGTGGGATCGTGCCCTCGCGGTCATGCCCGGCCGCCCCCACCGCGAAGTCGCGGGCCAACGTCGTCGCCGCGGCGAACCGCTGGGCGGCCGCCGTTTCCAGTGACGCGGCGGGTCGGAGCAAGAGACTGTTCATCTTGCGATCCTTGGAAGGGATGTCTTTGGATTGGTGCGGATACGCGCGTCCGGAACCTCGTCAGCGGCGACAGCGGCGCGCGGGCTGGACCAGGGGTGGGCAGGTGCTGGCGAAACCGTTCCTGATAGTCATTGGGCGCTCCTGCCGTGGATCTCGACCGCGGGATCCGATGTCGTTCGGGGCAGCACGCCCCGCTTTAGCCGCATTTGTTAAGCGCCCGCAATCTGGTTGTTCAAATCGGCGCTGTTGATTAGATTAATTCACGAGATTTATATGTCTATTATGGGAAAAGCGCATATCAGACATGTTTATCGGCTCATGAAGCCGTTTTCGAGGCTTGGCTTCGGGTCTTTCTTGGTATCGCCAATATCCGTCATAGAGGAATTAAATCCAATATATTGACTCATCTCCGCCCTTCGCGAACGGTAGAGCCGACGCTGGCAAGGCGTCGATCTGCCACGGGGTTGGGACCATGTCGCAAATTGAAGAAAGCTCGGGCACCACAGACGGTGCGACCCTCTCGCGACGAGCGCTGTTGCGCTCGGCCGGTGCCGTCGGCCTGGCGGGTCCGCTGGGGTTGCTGGGCTCCCGGGTCTTCGCCGCGACGGATCCGATCGCTCGCGCGCCGATCTGTTCGGGCATCGAGCAAGTCGCGGATGCCTCGACCGGTGCCTTGAAGCCGCTCAAGCTGACCTGGAACGCCAATGCGATCTGCACCGTCGTGGTCCCGGCTGCGGATGCCCAGGGAATCTTCGCCAAGCACGGCTTGGCCGTGGAGATGATCAACTTCGGCGGCTCGACCGACCAGTTGCTCGAAGCCATCGCGACGGGTAAGGCCGATGCCGGCGTCGGCATGGCGCTGCGCTGGCTGAAGCCGCTCGAGCAGGGCTTCGACGTCAAGCTGACCAGCGGCATCCACGGCGGCTGCATCCGGCTGCTGACCTCGAAAAAGACCGGCATCACCGATCTTGCCGGCCTGAAGGGCAAGACCGTCGCGGTGTCCGACATGGCGAGCCCGGCCAAGAACTTCTTCTCGATCGTACTGAAGAAGCAGGGGATCGACCCGACCCGTGACGTCGAATGGCGGCAATATCCGGCCGATTTGCTGGCGCTGGCGATCCAGAAGGGCGAAGCCCACGCGCTGGCCGACGGCGATCCCAATACCTGGCTGCTGCGCAAGAATTTCGATCTGGTCGAGGTCGCGACCAATCTGTCGGGCGAATATCACGAACGCTCCTGCTGTGTGCTGGGCGTGCGCGGCAGCCTGATCCGCCAGGACCGTCCGGCGGCCGGCGCGCTGACCCGGGCGCTGCTCGAAGCCGGGGAATGGGTCGCGAACAATCCGGACGCGGCGGCCGGCATTTTCGCCAAATACTCAACCGCCTCCATCCAGGATCTCAGCCAGATGCTGCAGAGCCATACTCATCACCATCACCCGATCGGCAGCAGCTTCCGTCAGGAAATCGCCGCCTATACCGACGAGCTGAAGCGGGTGGAGGTGATCAAGCCGGGGACCGATCCCGACAAGTTCGCAGACAAGGTCTATGCCGATGTCCTCACTAGCTGACGCGCAGGTCGTCCGGCGGCCCCACGTCCGGGCTACGCGTTCGATCGGCTGGGGCGGCATTCTGGCCGGCCTGCTCTGGCTCGGTGCCGCGACCCTGACGGCACTTTGGCCGAATGCCGACGACTGGGCCTACACCGATGGCTTGGCCGCGGCCGAAGCCATGCTGGGCGCCGGCCTGCTGCTGAGCGGCGGCCTCGGCGAACGGTTGCCGCGCCTGTCGGCCCGGACCCGCGGATTGGCGCCCTGGCTCGGCCTTCTGGCTGCGGTGTTCGGGGCCTGGGAGCTCGCGACGGCGAAGCTCGAACTGCTGCCGCGTCCGTTCTTTGCGCCGCCCCAAGCCTTCATCGAGGTTTATCTGGACGACTGGCCGCGCTTGGGCGACAGCGTGCTGCATTCCCTGTGGCTGCTGACGACCGGCTATCTGATCGGCGCGCTGGGCGGCTTCATCACCGGCGTCGCGATCGGCTGGTCCCGTGTCGTGGGCTACTGGGTGCATCCCGTGCTGCGCCTGGTCGGACCGCTGCCGGCCACGGCCTGGCTGCCGCTCGCTTTCTTCGTGTTTCCGTCGAGCTGGAGCGCCAGCACCTTCCTGATCGCGCTCGCGACCGGCTTTCCGGTGACTGTGCTGACCTGGTCCGGGATCGCGGGCGTCAACAGCGCCTACTATGACATCGCCCGGACGTTGGGCGCCAACGAGCGGTTCCTCGTGCTCAAGGTCGCGATTCCGGCGGCCTTGCCGCACGTGTTCGTCGGCTTGTTCATGGGGCTGGGCGCGTCCTTCTCGGTCCTGGTGGTGGCGGAGATGCTGGGCGTGAAGTCCGGCCTAGGCTGGTATCTGCAGTGGGCGCAGGGCTGGGCCGCCTACGCCAACATGTATGCGGCACTCCTGTTGATGGCGCTGATGTGCAGCGGTCTCATCACCCTGTTGTTTCGCGTTCGCGACCGGGCGCTCGCCTGGCAGAAGGGCCTGCTGCGATGGTAGTCGCCGAGAAACATGTCGAGGTCCTGCCGCCGCGGGCGCTGGCGCTCGACATCGAGCAGGTGAGCCATCAATTCTCGTTGCACGGCGCGCCGCTGCCGGTGCTCGACCAGGTGGATCTCCACGTCGAAGCGGGGGAGTTCGTGGCGCTGCTCGGCCCGAGCGGCTGCGGCAAGTCTACTTTGCTGCGGCTGGTCGCGGGGCTCGACCGGCCGACGCAGGGCCGGCTGCTGGTCGATGGGCGCGAGATCGGCAAACCCGATCCCTCGCGCATCCTCGTGTTCCAGGCGCCGACACTCTATCCCTGGCGCACGGTCTGGCAGAACGTGGCGGTCGGGCTGGAGGCACGCGGGCTGTTGCCGGCCGAAAACCGCCGGGTCGATGCCGCGCTCGATCTAGTTGGATTGCGGGCGTTCGCCAAGGCGCTGCCGCACCAACTGTCCGGCGGCATGTCGCAGCGCGCCGCCCTGGCCCGGGCCCTGGTCAACGATCCGAGCCTTCTTCTCCTCGACGAACCGTTGGGCCAGTTGGACTCCCTGACCCGCATCACCATGCAAGGCGAATTGGTCCGCCTGTGGCAGCGCGCCGGCTTCACCGCGCTCATGGTCACGCATGACGTCGAGGAGGCGCTGCTGATGGCAAACCGCGTCATCGTGTTCAGCCCGCGGCCTGCCCGCACCACCGCATCCTTGACGGTCGATCGGCCCTATCCCCGGCATCGCGACGATCCGGCCCTGCAGGCGCTGCGCCAGGAGATTTTCGATCTGCTGGGATTCGCCGAGGCTTAAGCTCTGGTATTTCCCGACCGCGAGTTTCCGACGCCGCCACATCCGCCCATTGCTCGAACATTTTGACGAGCGTCGTCATGTCCTCATCTTCGTGGGCGAGGAGCCACGTGCGCCAGAGCTGCGAAATGAAGCTGGCAACAGGGGGCGGTATCGAGCGGTGAGCAGACATTGCTCTGCCATGCGTTTTGAGCCTTCTGAGGCGACCTCCGGGGATGATGCGCGTTACTATCGAATTTGCGCAGGCAACGGCAGCGCCGGACCATTCGACGTCCATCTTGCGCGCGCGAAAATCTCAGTGAATTCAGGGCTGACCAGCAAAATATTCGGAAGCTGCCCGGACCTCCGCCGGCGTCATTCGCCTGGCGATATTACGCATCTGTTCACTGATATCGTTATGACGGGCTCCAGAGGCGAAGGCTTTCAACTGCGCTTCCAGATAGACGGGGGACTCACCCTCTAGCCACGGGCTGCCCGTCTTAGTGTCCACGCCACCGTGGCACGACGCGCAGGGCGGAATATTCCGCATCGGCGCGCCGTGGACGACGACAGACGGGGCCGACTGGCCTGGTTTTGGATGATAGCCTGGCAGCCGAGGAAGGTAGGCGTAGTAGGCGGCGAGGTCGATCATGTCCTGGTCGCTCAAGTTCGCGACCATGGGGCCCATCACCGCGTTCGTGCGGGCGCCGGATTTGAAGTCCTGCAGTTCCTTGAACACCACCGCTGGATATTGACCGGCGAGATTGGGCGAATCCGCCTCGCTCAGTCCGCGCGCGCCATGGCACATCGTGCATTTCAGCGAGAGCGTCGCGCCTCGGCCGATCGAGTCGGCGGCGGGATCGCCCAACATCTGAGGCGTGACCACGACCGTCGAGGTGATCCTGCCCAGCGGGATGGCGGCCGGGCTTGGACGGACCCAGGTCTGCGGTACGCCGGCGGCACTACAGATCGCGTTCCAAAGGCCCTGAAATTGAACATCGGTTTGCGCCGAAGGCAACCAGACAAACCCAACCAGAAATGCGAAAACGAAGATCGCAAGCGCGGCCCCGACGCTGGCGACGAACCAGTGGTTTCGGAGGGAAACCAGGCGCTCCCCGTTCACCGCTGGCCTCCGATCCGGATCGCCGGAACAGAGGTGTTGTCGAGTGATACCAGCTGCGCGATGGGGTAGCCGTAGTTCACTATCGTGAGGCTGATCATCAAGGCCAGCCACAGGGCGAGACCATTCAAGGCCGCCGGCATCGTCTTCGCCTCATGCA
This sequence comes from Aliidongia sp., assembly GCF_035943795.1. Classification (NCBI taxonomy): domain Bacteria; kingdom Pseudomonadati; phylum Pseudomonadota; class Alphaproteobacteria; order Rhodospirillales; family Dongiaceae; genus Aliidongia; species Aliidongia sp. The sequence goes on from NZ_DASZBY010000058.1 coordinate 19,274, forward strand.
GGGCTTTACTGAAGCGATAGACAGGCGTTTCGACCCGGGGCGCCCGATGGCCACGGACCAGAACCGCGATGAACAGGACGGCCGAGGCGACCAGGATGAAGCCGCCGATCGCAGAGGCCACGACCGACAGTGCCTGCGGCTCGATCGCTGGGTCGCTGTAATCGTAGACCGCCATGCGGCGCGGCATGCCCAGGATGCCGACGTAGTGCCAGGGAAAGGTCAGCACGATCATGCCGACGAACCACAACCACAGCTGAGCCTTCATAAGCCGGACACTGTCGAGGGCTCGGCCAGTCAGATGCGGCCAGAGGTCATAGGCGATCGCGAAATACATGATCACGATCGCGCCGGCATAGATCAGGTGGAAATGTCCGGTGATCCATTGGGTGTTATGGATACTGCTGTCGAGCTGGTAGCTCATGTTGATGATGCCGCCGGCGCCGCCGAAGCCGAGCATGACGAACGAGAAGGCGACCGCAAGCATCATCGGATTGCCCCAGGGCAGGGCGCCAAGCCAGCCCCACATGCCCTTGCCACCCCGCAGGCGCCCGGCGATCTCGACCGAGGCGCAAATGGTAAAAACGGTCAGCAGGGTCGGGATCGCCACCACGGCGGTGAAGATCGAATGCACCACTTTGAAGCCCGATCCGACCTGAGGGTCGGCAAACAGGTGGTGGATGCCGATTGGCATGGCCACGACCAGGAACAGCGCGAACGAAATCCGGGCCATGGTGTCGCTGTAGAGCCGGCCGCCGATCGCACGCGGCACGATGGTGTAATAGGCGATATAAGCCGGCATCAGCCAGAAATATACGATGGCATGGAGGGTCCAGGAGAAGAACACCCGGGCCAAGCCCGCATCGATCGTCGCTTTGAAGCCCAAAGCCACCGGCAGAATCTGGAAGATGAGTTCGAGCGCTGCACCCACCGCCGTCCAACCCCAGAGGTACGAGCCCGCCACATTGGCGAACATGGCGAGCGGCACGGGCTTGCCTGGGTTGTCCCGCTTCCAGACGCGGAGGTTGACCGACATCAGGGCCACCCAGATCCACGAGCCGACGACGACCAGGACGATGCCGATGTAATAGAACGCGTTGCCGATCATCGGCGGGTAGAAGGTGTAGAGCACCGACGACAGGCCCATGGCGACCGGGACGATCGCCGTGATGGAGCCGACCAGCACCAGGGTGAACCCCGTCCAGGCCCAGCGCCGTCCCACCAGGGCCTTGTCCAGGGCCAGCTCGGTGATCGCGTAGCCGAAGCCCATTGCGATCAAGGTCGGAAATACGTAGCCCATGACCGTGCCGTGGGCGGTGACCGAGCGGTAATAGAGTTCGGGGTCGTTGATCGGCGGGCTGAGCGGGCTGCGGACGTACATCTGCCAGGCGCCCAGCACCAGGGCCACGCCGAAACTGGCGAACGCGAGCCAGAAATGCGCGAGAATGAGCCGTTTATGGATCAACACAGCTCGACCTCCCGCTTTCCGACTTCAACTTCTGGAATTCGGCCTTGTCGACCACCTTGACGTTGCCCCACATGCCCTGATGGCCGGTGCCACAGAATTCATGGCACGGCATCGGATGTTCGCCCGGGGTATCGAAGCTGGAGCGGAAGGTCGAGATATAGCCCGGCACGAGCATTGAATTGATGTTGGTATGGTCGATCAGAAAGCCGTGGACGACGTCGGCACTGGTCGCGCGGAACGTGATCGGCGTATTGGCGGGAACCAGCAGGCATTGTGGGGTGAAGGAATATTGCTGGGCCAGCAGGCGCACCGTGACCGAGCCGTCGGCCTCGATCGCGGTGCCGAGATTGCTCTCCGTGAACTCACCGGCGATATGGAGCGTGCGAGGGTCCACGGTCTCGACCCGGGACGGCGGCATCATCGCCCAGTGCAGACCGGTATAGATCGTGATCGCCACCAGCAACGCGATGAGACCGATGACCATGCCGGCCCAGCGCTTCTCGATGCGGACGGTGACGTCATGAGCGCTGCTCATTGGATCGTGCCCCGGGGCAGGAAGATCATGAAGTAAAAGGCGAACCACAGCGCGATCACGATTGCCGTTGCGGTGCCAGCCAGGGCCACCGCACCCCAGGGGCCGGCGCGGACGATCTCGTCGATCGCGGCTTCCTGGGCGGCAGGATCGTTCGGGCCGGGTACGGGAGAATTGAGCATGATGCCTCTCAGTTCAGCGGCGCCGAGCGCAGTTCGTTCGCCTGGCGTGCGGACACCGACGAGCCGCGATTGCCCCAGGAGACGCGGATGAAAGTCACGACGGCCGCAACCTCGTCGTCCGAGAGCGATTGCGCGAAGGGCGGCATGCCGAAGGGCTTGGGGTTACCTGCGGTTCCCGGCGGGAAGCCGCCGTTCAACACCATCCGGATCGGGTTGACTGCCGAACTCATCTGAATCGACTGATTGCCGGCAAGTGGTGGATAGTCTTGCTGCTTGCCCCGCCCCTGGGCGCCGTGGCAGCTGGCGCATTGCGCATCATAGATCTTGCTGCCAAGCCGGAGCAGCAGGCGGTTTTCTGCGATGCTGGTTGTGGGGGTCGATTTGTCGGCGGCCTGATGGGCGCCCAGCGCCTTCAGATAGACGCCCATCGCTTTGATGTCTGGGTCGGACAGGTATTGCAGGCTGTCGTAGACGACTTCGGCCATCGGGCCATAGACGGCACCGCGTTTGGAGACGCCGGTACGGAGCAGATCGGTGATGTCGGCCAAATCCCAGTCGCCGAGGCCGGCCTCCTTGTTCGAGGTCAGGGAGGGGGCGTACCAATCCTGCATCGGAATGAGGCCACCCTCGAACGCCTGGGATTCGGAACTACCGCCCAGCGCATTGATTGCGGTATGGCACATCGAGCAATGGCCCAGGCCCTGGACCAGGTATGCGCCGCGATTCCACTCGGATGATTTTGCCGTGTCCGGCTGAAACTCGCCTTCGGTGAAATAGAGCGTGCGCCAACCGAGCACGAGGGAACGGTTGTTGTAGGGAAATTTCAGCTCATGGGGCCGGTTCGACTGCCTGACTGCCGGGACGGATCGCAGATAGGCGAAGATCGCGTCGGAATCTTCGCGCGTCACCTTGGTGTAGGCGCCGAACGGCATGGCCGGATAGAGAAGACTGCCATCCGGATACCGGCCAGTATGCATCATCGTGTAGAACTGATCGCCGGTCCATTTGCCGATCCCGGTCTCGGCATCGGGGGTGATGTTGGGCGTATAGAGCGTGCCGAATGGTGTCGCCATTGGCCTTGTACCGGCGAAGAGGCTGCCGCCGGGCTGCGTGTGGCAGGCGACGCAATCACCGGCATCGGCCAGATATTTCCCGCGCGCAATCTGGGCAGCGTCATCCTGCGCCGCGGCGCCCGAATCCGGGCAAACCACCGCGGCCAGCAGGATGAGAGCTGCCATGATCGGGTGCGATCGTCTGGTCATCTTCCGGCCTGTCATTTGTTCGGCACGCTGCCGCAGCCGAGCGGCATGGGCAGGGAGCCGGCCGCGGCGGGCGAGGGATCGGCGGGGGCCGGCAGAGCTGAAAGCCAGGCCGCGATGGCGGTGACGTCTTGCTCGGTCAGGTGGCCCGCCACGATCTGCATGCAGTCCGGCGCCGCCGCTGTCCGCGTGCCATACCGCCAAGCTCCCAGCTGCGCACTGATATAATTGGCGTGAAGGCCGAGCAGACCGGGGATTGCAGGCTCCATGCCTGTGAAGGCGGGTCCGTGGCAACCCTGGCAAGCCGGAATCTCCCGCGTGGCGTCGCCCTTGGTCACAAGGCGGTGGCCGAGTTCCAGCACGGCTTCGCTTGCCGGCGAAGGTTCGATCATCGGGAAGGCTGGGCGCTCAGCCGCAAAATAATCCGCGATTTCTTTAAGGAACAAATCCGGCAGATACTCCAGCAGATAGTTCATTGGCGGGTATCTGCGCCGACCATTCCGAAATGCGATCAGCTGATTGTAGAGATATCCGGCGGGTTTACCGGCGAGTCTCGGGAAATAATCGTCGTTAGTTCCCTGTCCTTGAGCACCATGGCAGGCGCCGCATGCCAGCACGCGCGCCGCCATGGTGTCGGGCGCGCGATCGCTCGCGGACGCCGCTCCTGCGATAGTCGGAACTACGACGAGGAGGGCGGTCAAGGCGAACGGAAAAAGCCGGCTCGCCAGGGATCTGCCCGCGCAAGATCTACCTGTCGGCGTGGGTGAGAGCGGCGCCGGCGTCCAGCGCGAAGACCGCAAGGAGGCCTGGAGGCTCGATCTACCGGGCATTTTCGTTGACGAGAGGTTCGCTCCTCTCGGGTTCGAAGAAGCTCCCGCCGGCCTTGTAAACCTTGGCCGGGCCGGTCGCCGGGTTTTGGGAGGGGATTCCGCTGGAGCGCCCGTGGGCGAGGACGCTTCCGGCGGGAGGATGCTTTGGCGATCGGCTACCCGGTGGATCGTTAATAACAATGGTCGAAACGTTCTTGCCTGGTGTGTTGGCCAAGTGTTCAGACATTGTCGCCGAAGTGTCGGCACCCTGATCTTGACCATGCACCTTTAGAGGAGTGGCAACAATGACAGCGCCTGGCCCCAAAGATCCTGCGGTGCCTATGGAGCGTGTGGTTCTAACCAATTCCTGTCCCATCTTATCTCTCGCGCCAGAGTGGTTGCAGGACGATGTCTTTTGTTTGATCGAGACGCTAAAAAATGGAAGCGCCGTCAATATCTATCAATAAACTAACGTGCGACTAAAATTTCTGGCATCTTTGGCCGCTCATTTTCAGCCATGATATTCAGCTCGCTCGAAGAGCAAGGTACGCGACATATGCAAAATCAACCGCCGA
>NZ_DASZBY010000059.1:0-2451 GCF_035943795.1 Aliidongia sp.
CCGGCCGCCTCCGCCGCGCGCCATTCCTCCGCGTGAACGATTTTGAAGATGAGCATGCTCAAGCAGCCTGAGCGGTACCACCGATTGTGAGGCCATCGAGACGCAGTGTCGGCTGGCCGACTCCGACGGGCACGCTCTGGCCGTTCTTGCCGCATGTGCCGATACCGGCGTCGAGTTTCATGTCGTTGCCGATCATCTTTACGCGCGTCAGCGCGTCGGGGCCGTTGCCGATCAAGGTGGCGCCCTTGATCGCGGGACCGATTTTGCCGTTCTCGATCAGATAGGCCTCGGTGCAGGTGAAGACGAACTTGCCGTTGGTGATGTCGACCTGTCCGCCGCCGAAGTTCGTCGCGTAAACGCCGTTCTTCACGCTGGCGAGGATTTCGCCCGGATCCTTGTCGCCGCCGAGCATGTAGGTGTTCGTCATGCGCGGCATCACCTGGTTGGCGTAGGACTGGCGGCGGCCGTTGCCGGTCGGCGCCACGCCCATCAGGCGCGCGTTCTGGCGATCCTGCATGTAGCCCTTCAGGATGCCGTCCTCGATCAGCACGGTGCGCGAGGTCGGCGTGCCTTCATCGTCGACCGACAGCGAGCCGCGCCGGCCATCGATCGTGCCGTCATCGACCACTGTTACACCGGGCGCCGCGACGCGCTCGCCGAGCAGGCCGGCGAAAGCGCTCGTCTTCTTGCGGTTGAAGTCGCCTTCCAGCCCGTGACCGATCGCCTCGTGTAGCAGGATACCCGGCCAGCCCGGACCGAGCACGACAGTCATCTCGCCCGCAGGGGCGGGGACGGAGTCCAGGTTCACCAGCGCTTGGCGCAGCGCCTCATCGACCGCGTCATGCCAGTAGTCCGGCTGGAGATAGATCTCGTAGCTGCCACGACCGCCGCCGCCAAAGCTGCCGGACTCCTGACGGCCATCCTGCTCGACGACGACCGACACGCCGATGCGAACCAGCGGCCGGATGTCAGTGTAGGCCGCACCGCCGGCGCGGATGATCTCGACCTGCTGCCACTCGCCGGAGAGCGAGCAGGACACCTGCCGCACGCGGCTGTCCTTGGCGCGGGCGTAAGCGTTCATCTCCTCGAGCAGCTTCACCTTCACTTCGAAGGAGGCTGAGCCCAGCGGATCAATGTCGGTGTAAAGCTTGCGATTTGTGCGGGCAGGGCCTTCAGCCGCGACGCCGCCATAGCCCTTGGACACGGCGCGGACGGTGTCAGCGGCGCGGCGTATCGCCTCCTCGGACAAGTCGGTCGCATGGGCGTAGCCGGTAACCTCGCCCGCCACCGAACGCAGACCGAAGCCCTGGGTGGTGTCGAAGGTGGCCGCCTTCAGCCGGCCGTCATCGAAGGAGAATGATTCGCTCTGGCTGTACTCCAGGTACAGCTCGCCATCGTCGGCGCCCTTCAAAGCGTCGTCCACGGTGGCCTGGACGCGGCCGCGGTCCATGCCGGTACGGGAGAAGAAAAGGTCGCCGGGATTGCTCATGCGGGAACTCCGAAAACAGGGGATTCTGATGCCACATACATATAAGCGCTCCGGCGCGGATTGCGCGACCCTGTCTCCGGCGACCGCCGCGGGCGTCTGGAAACGACCCCGTGCCAGAAGGTCGCAATGACTTTAGGGGCTTAGCGCCTCTAAATCCCTCGCAAGAATCCAAAAGGCGGGGGCTCCAGGCCACCGCGCCGTCTATTTTTGCGAGGGTGCCTCATGTCGTTGAGAAAAGCCGGTTTCGGCGGGGGTCTGGCGGCGATAGCGCTGACCTGGGCTGGTCAGGCATCGGCACAGATTACGGACTACCAGCTTGGCATGCAGTCGGCGGCGTCGCCGGTGATGGAGCGCATCGAGGATTTCCACACCCTGCTGCTCTGGATCATCATCGCGATCACCATCTTCGTCGGCGCGCTGATGTTGTGGATCATTGTGCGCTACAATCACCGCGCCAATCCGGTCCCCTCGAAGACGCATCACAACACGCTGCTCGAAGTGGCCTGGACGATCATTCCGGTGATCATTCTCGTCATCATCGCGATCCCGTCCTTCAAGCTGCTCTACTACGAAGCGGAGATTCCGAAGCCGGACGTCACCATCAAGGTGATCGGCAAGCAGTGGTTCTGGACCTACCAGTATACCGCCAGCAATTTCGGCTTCGACTCCCAGCCGCTCTCCGATGACGACGCCAAGAAGGCCGGCGAGCCGCGCCTGCTGGGCGTTGACCACGTCGTCGTCGTGCCGGTGAACAAGGTGATCGAGATCGTGACGACCGGCGCTGACGTCATCCACTCCTGGGCCCTGCCGCAGATGGGCGTGAAGATGGACGCCGTGCCCGGACGCCTGAATCACACCTGGTTCAAGGCGACACGCACCGGCACGTTCTATGGCGAGTGCTCCGAGCTGTGCGGCCCGCGCCATGACTTCATGCCGATCGAGGTCAAAGTCGTCACCGATGC
>NZ_DASZBY010000060.1:0-34733 GCF_035943795.1 Aliidongia sp.
AGCCTTTTGCCATTCTCGGTGCAAGCCTCTACCTGGCCAGCTTGTCCCGGCTGAATGAACGCGCCGATCGGATTTTCGAGAAGTTCGCAGCCATGGCCAGGTAACTACACGCTGGCGTGGACCAGGACGGAGCGGTTGCTCATCCGAAGCCCGTCGGTCCGTCCCATGAAATAGCGGCTGTTGATGGCGCCCGCGTCGAGCATCGTCGTCTCGAAGCCGAGACCGGTCAGCGATGCGGCCAGCGCTCCCGGATCGAAGCGGGTCTTTGCAGGCTCGCCTTGCAAAGCCAGCTTGAACGATACGACGCGGCGCACCATCCGTTCGGAAAAAGACAGGTGCGAGTCCGGCGTCGGAAAATCAAAGACGATTCCGCTGCCGCCAGGGAACGAACGGACGAGCCCCAGTATCCCGAAGAAGGTCTCTTCGGCAAGATAAGAGGCCACGCCGAGACAGGAAAAGAGCGCGGGCGCCTCGAGATTCAATCCCGATGACCGGAGTTCGGCCGATAGTTCCTGCCGCTCGAAATCTACCGGGACGAAAATGGCCGACGACTGCAGCCCGGCTTTCGACAGCAGTTCCAGCTTCCATGCCTGGCTGGCGGGATGGTCGACCTCAAAGATGCGTAACCCTTGCGCTTCATACGAATTGCGGCAGCTGAACGTGTCGAGGCCCGCGCCTAGAATGCAGAACTGCCGGACGCCATCCGCAACCGCGTCGGCCAGCACGTCTTCTGCAAACCTTGCCCGCACCGCCAGCAGCGCCCGGTTGCTTTTCACGATGGATGGCTGCCAGCACGGCCCGGAACGTGAAATTGCTGCACCGCCCAATCCCGCGATGAGCCTCACGGCGTGCTGGTCCGAAAAGATTCTGGGCTCATCCCAAAGTTGGTGAGCGGCCCTCCGCATTGCGGCGCGCACTGCGGTCGCGCTGCGGCCCTCTTTCATTTGGCCTCGCACAGCATGAAATCAGCAAACCGCGTGCGAAAAGCCAGCGGTCCGGCCGCAACCCGATCCATTGTCCAGGAGCGCACCGATGCCATGGATCCGTACCCAGCTCGCCGTTTTCGAAATCCCCTGAATGATGAAGAAGATTGCCGGCCATGTCGAACGCTCGCTCGGCAGGATGACCAATTCCGACGGTCGCGAGAGGCAGGTAGAGAACGAGCCATAGGCTGCCGTGGCCAAACCCGAAGAAGGCGGCCCTACACCGAACCGGAACTGCGTTGTGCCAAACCCACCGGCACCGAGCCGAAACGCGTGTGTAAAGCGCGTGTGTGCGCCCGTCACTCACATCCGATAAGTATTGATTTCATGGGAAAATCTGCCGCAGCCAAAGCTGGCGTCCCCAGCGGGATTCGAACCCGCGTTACCGCCGTGAAAGGGCGGTGTCCTAGGCCTCTAGACGATGGGGACAGCGGGCGGCGGACAGTCCGGTCGAGATACAGGGACGGGCGGCCGAATGCAAGTGCTTCAACAGCGGGGGCAGCCCCGGTTCGGCGCAGCCCTACCCTGCATGGGCCGGGGCCGCGTCGTCGATCATCATTTGCACGCCGGTCCGGCCTTGCCAGCTGTCGAGGCGCAAGTGGCCAGCGATATGCAAGGTCGCGCCGCCGGTCTGCAGCAGGGCGGCGCCCAATTCGGTTTCGAGCGCGCGGAAGGCGATTGCCTTGACGCGCTCCGGTCCCGTGCCGGCAGCCAGGATGCAGCGGACATGGTTCTGCCCGACCACGTCGGCGCGGATGACGCGCACCCGTGGCAGCACGAAGCGCGGTTCCGCATTGCCGGCACCGTAGGGGCCGAGCCCGGCCAGTACGTCGAGCAGGGCATTGGTCGCGGCCGGCAGGGACAGCAGGCCGTCGATGCCCAGCTCCGGCGTCAGGTCCATGCCCACCTGCTCGCCGCCCAGGCGCGCCGCCATGAAGGCCTGAAATTCCGAGAGGCGCGCCTCGGCGACCGTGAAGCCCGCTGCCATGCGATGGCCGCCGCCGCCGATCAGCAGGCCCGCCTGCCGGGCCGCGATCACCGCCGCTCCCAGGTCGATGCCCGGTACGGAGCGGCCCGAGCCCTTGCCGATGCGGCCGTCCGGGCCTGCTTCCCAGGCGACGACGCAGGCCGGCCGGTTGTAGCGTTCCTTCAGGCGGCCGGCGACGATGCCGATGACGCCCGGATGCCAGTCGGCGCCATGGGCGAGGACCCAGGCGCCGGTGCCGGCGTCCGTGCTCTCGATCAACTCGATCGCAGCGGCCTGGACCAGCCCCTCGATCTCCTTGCGCTCGGCGTTGAATTGTTCGAGTTCGGCCGCGAGGCGACGCGCCTCGATCGGATCGTCGGTCGCCAGCAGCCGGCAACCGAGATCGGCCCGCCCGACCCGCCCACCGGCATTGACGCGCGGCCCCAGCACATATCCCAGGTGATAGGCATCGAGCCGCTCGGCCACGTTGGCCACGTCCGACAAGGCGACCAGGCCGGGATTGCGTCGGGCAGCCATCACCTTGACGCCCTGGGCGACCAGCACGCGGTTGAGGCCGGTCAGCGGCACCACGTCGCACACCGTGCCGAGCGCCACGAGATCGAGCCATTGCAGCAGGTCGGGTGCCGGACGCGCGCCATACCATCCGGCCTGCTTCAGTGCGCGGTTCAGACCCACGATCAGCAGGAACGTGACGCCGACCGCGGCAAGGTTCCCTTCGCCGGAATCGTCGTCGAGGCGGTTCGGATTGACGATCGCGACGGCTGCAGGCAGTTGCGGCTCGGCCGCGTGATGGTCGATCACCACCACGTCGATGCCGGCCGCCGCGGCCTCGCCCAGAGGACCATGGGCGGTCGTACCGCAATCGACGGTGACGACGACGCCGGCCCCTGCGGCCTTCAAGGCGAGAAGCGCTGCGATGTTCGGGCCGTAACCTTCCGTCCGGCGATCGGGAATATGCACCCTGGTGCGGGCACCGACGGCGGCGAGAAACCGGCTGAGCAGGGCCGAGGATGTGGCGCCGTCGACGTCATAATCGCCGAAGATCGCGATCAGCTCGTCGCACTCGATGGCGCGCACCAGCCGCGCCACGGCCCGGTCCATGTCCTGAAGCCGGCTCGGATCGGGCAGGCTGTCGCGCAGGGTCGGCGCCAGATGACGTTCGACCGCGTCCGGCTCCAGCCCGCGCGCGGCCAGGATGCGGCCAACCACCTCGGGCAGGCCCAGGCGCTGGGAAATCGCCAGCCCCATGCGATCGTCGCCCGAGCGCTGGCGCCAGCGTTTGCCGCCCAGCGACCGTTCGACGCCCAGAAACGCCGAGATCGCCGCCGCCTGCTCCGCCAACAACGCCATACCCCACCCGCTTCGAAAATCCGCTACGCCGTGCGAGGTTCCCCTGATTCGAGGCCTTCGATCAAGCCTTCTCGATGGCAGCGCCCGGCGCGGAGCCCCGGATCAGCTGGCCGGGGCTGCCGACGCGCTGTTCGTCGTATCGGGAATGAGGCGCGCCTTGATGCCATAGATGAGCATGACCTTTTGGCCCACGGCCAGAGGCTGCGCATCCTTCTGCGTCACCGACATCAGGTCGCCGCTCTGTTTCATGACGATATACTCGAAGGCCTGCGTCTCGGTAGCACTCTTCTCCACGAGCGCGCCGATCGCCGCGCCGACCAGCACCCCGCCCAAGGCGGCAGCGGCACTGCCTCCGCCCGATCCGAACGAAGCGCCGCCGATACCGCCGGCTGCGCCACCGACCAGGGCGCCGGCCCCGGCCGTGCCATCGACATCCACCAAGCGCACGCTTTGAACGACGGCGCGATCGACCTTGGTCGCCTGCTGCATGCTGGCCGTCGAATACCGATCCGGGGAATAGCCGTGCTGGCAGGCGCTCAGCATCAGAGCAACGGCCGCGAGGCCGACACCCGCTCGCGTCATGTTATGAAAGCGGTTCATCGAATACTCGCAGCTTCAGGAAACGGGGGTACCGGGCGCATGCGGTTGCGTCGCCACCGCGGGCGCGGCCGGCTTTCCGATCGCCGGCTTCGTGCCCTTCTGCAGTTCGCCTACGGTGTCGATGACGACTTTGCGGGCAACATTCGCGGCGAAGTCATCCCGTGCGACCAGCATGGAACCGATCAGGCCGCCGCTCATCACCCGTCCTGCGGCTTTCCGCATCAGCGGCGTGTCGTCCGTGTCCAGAACCCGGATGCCCACGACGACCGTACGATGAATGAACAGGCCCAATTCCGGCTGATAGCTCACGTAGAGCCGCACGTGCACGTCAGGTGGACGCTGCCCGTCCTCCACGATGTGCATTCCGAAATTCTCGAACTGGGCAATGACCGCCGCTTTGACGGCGCTCATGACCTCGGTATCGTTTTCCGAGGGGGTGGGGTCGATGGTCTTGTCGACATCCGCGTCGAACGCGCCGTTGTAGGACGAGACCTTGTCCAGCTTGATCACATCGATCTTTGCCGGAACATCTGCGGCCGATTTCCCGACTTCATAAGGGGACGAGGCGCAGGCGGCAGTGAGGCACAGCGACAGGAGCGCAAGGAACTTAAGATACATTCGAAACCGTCCACGCAGAGACGCAAAGATGCTGAATACGCCACCCAATCTAGAGGGGGCAGGTCAAAAAGTCATCTACAATAAGTGGGTCGGGGTCTCCGGTCTGCAGCTTATGGTTCGCCGCCGCCTGCGGCATGTGCCGTTCGGATGGGGGCATCCGAGCGATGGGAGATCGCGCCGGATCGACACTTGCCCGAGCCTCCGACGATGGCGGCGGGCCGCGAAAAATCGCAGCCCGCGCCGGGATCAACGGTGCCCGTCAGCGCGCAAACGCATTCCAGCTGGTCTTGCGGTCGAGGTTGTGCTGCGCCTCGATGATGCGGACCGTGCCGCTCTTGGAGCGCATGACGATCGACTCGGTCGAGAAGCCGCCCGGGATGCGCCGCACGCCGGCCAGCAGGCTGCCGCCGGTGACGCCGGTGGCCGCGAACATGACGTCGCCCGAAGCGAGATCGGTCAGGCCGTATTTCCGATCGAGGTCGGTGATGCCCCAGCGGGCGGCACGCGCCTTCTCGTCGGCATTGCGGAACAGCAGCCGGCCCTGCATCTGGCCGCCGATGCAGCGCAGCGCCGCCGCGGCCAGCACGCCTTCCGGCGCGCCGCCCGAACCCAGGTACAGATCGACGCCCGCGCGCGGCTGGCTCGCCGCGATCACGCCGGCGACGTCGCCGTCGGAGATCAGCATGATGCGAGCGCCCGTCGCCCGGACCTTCTCGATCAGGTCGGTATGGCGCGGCCGATCGAGGATGCAGACGACCAGGTCGGCCACCTCGACCTGCTTCGCCTTGGCCAGCGCCTTCAGGTTTTCGGCCGGGGTCGCGTCCAGGTCGACCAGGCCGTCGGGCAGGCCGCCGCCGACCGCGATCTTGTCCATATAGACGTCGGGCGCATTCAGGAAACCGCCGGCATCCGCCATGGCGATGACGGCCAGCGCATTGGCGCCGCCCTTCGCCGTGATGGTCGTGCCTTCGAGCGGATCGAGCGCGATGTCGATCTTCGGACCCTGGCCGGTGCCGACCTTCTCGCCGATATACAGCATCGGGGCCTCGTCGCGCTCGCCCTCGCCGATCACGACGGTGCCGTCGATCGCCAGGCTGTTGAGCGCGGTACGCATCGCATCGACCGCCGCCTGATCGGCTGCCTTCTCGTCGCCGCGGCCCATCAGGCGCGCCGCGGACAGCGCCGCCGCCTCGGTCACCCGCACGGCCTCCATGGCGAGGTTGCGGTCCATCGTCGTGATCTTCGTCATCTCTGTCCCCATGTCCCGTCTGGCCGGCTTCCCATCCCGGGGACCGGCCTCGGTCGTTTCGGTGCCTCCGCTAACTGCGCGAGGAGGCCGTTCGTTGCAAATCCTGTGGTACCCCGACTATAGGGCGCCCTGCGTCAAAGCTCGATGCGGATCATGCGCGGCGGCTCGAGCACGGAATCGAGCGCGCCGATCCGTTCGAGCGCCCGGCTGAGCGCCGCCTCCTTGCTCGGGTGCGTCGTCAGCACGACCGGCACCGCACCGTCGGGCTGATGGCGCCGCTGGATCATCGCCTCCATCGAAACGCGCTCGTTGCGCAGTTCGGCCGCGATGTCGGCGATCACGCCCGGCTGGTCGCGCACCATGAGGCGGATATAACTGGGTCCGTCATGCTCGGTCATCGAGACCGGGCCGATGCCGGTCTCGGCCGCCTCGACGAAGGCCGGCGACGGACGCCCGCAGGCGAGATCGACCAGATCGGAGACCACCGCCGACGCCGTCGGCCCTGCCCCGGCGCCGCGACCCTGCAGCACGACACGGCCGACATGATCGCCCTCGATCACCACGGCGTTGAACACGCCATCGACCTGGGCGATCGCCTCGGATGCCTGCACCATGGTCGGATGCACCCGCTGCTCGATGCCGCGGGCCGTGCGGACCGCCGTGCCCAGCAGCTTGATGCGATAGCCCAGTTCCTCGGCATATTCGATGTCGAGCGGCGAGATATGGCGGATGCCCTCGACATAGACCTGGTCGAAATCGACCGGTGTGCCGAACGCGATGCCGGCAAGCACGGCCAGCTTGTGAGCGGCGTCGAAGCCGTCGATGTCCAGCGTCGGATCGGCCTCGGCATAGCCCAGCTTCTGCGCGTCGGCCAGCACGTCGTCGAACGCCCGGCCGGTCTCGCGCATGGTCGACAGGATATAGTTGCAGGTGCCGTTCAGGATGCCGGAGATCCGGCTGATCCGGTTGCCGACCAGCCCCTCGCGCAGCACCTTGATGACCGGGATGCCGCCGGCGACCGAGGCCTCGAAGCACAGGCCGGTGCCGCGCTGGCGCGCGATCCGGCCGAGCCGGCTGCCATGGTGCGCGAGCAGCGCCTTGTTGGCGGTGACGACCGACTTGCCATTGGCGAGCGCATGCTCGACCAGGGCCAGTGCCGGTCCCGCCTCGCCGCCGATCAGCTCGACCACGACGTCGACCGCCGGATCCTCGGCTAGCGTCAGGGGATCGTCGTGCCAGGCATAGGCACCGAGATCGACGCCGCGGTCTGCATCGCGGCGGCGCGCCGAGACCGCGGCGATCTCGATCCGGCGACCGGCGCGCTGGATCAACAGGTCACGGTTTTCCTCCAGCAGCCTGACGACGCCGGCACCGACCGTGCCCAGGCCCGCGATGCCGATCCGCAGCGGCGCGCTCTCGACCATGGTCCTAGTACTCGACCAGGACGTCGGCCCGATCGCTGGCCCCGGCCTGGGTCGGCGCCGCCTCGGTCTGGATCTTGGCGGGGTCGATGCCGGCGGCGACGAGCGCCTGCTTGACCGCAGCGGCACGGGCGAGCGCCGATTGATAGGCCGCGAGCTGCCGTCCGGCGGCATCACCGGACGCGCCGGTCACGGCGGCATGGCCGACGATCCGAACGATGGCGTCATGGCCCTGCATCTGGGCCGGCACGCCCTTGAGCGAGGCGGCGGCGTCGGGCGGCAGCGTGGTCGACAGCGGGTCGAACTCGACCCTGGCGGCGGGCACGGACGTCTGCCGCTTGCCGGGCACCGGCGGGGCGGCGGCCGGCTCCACGGTCGGTGCGGCGGCGAGCTGGGGCGCCGAGGGCGTCGGTTCGGACCGGATCGGGGCGGCCGGCGGAACCGGTACGCCACCGACGGCGGCGGCGCTGCTGTCGGGCGCCGCGTGGCCCTGGACCAGCGGCTTGACCGGTTCGGGCGGCGGAACCGGCGCCAGGGCGGGAGCCGCCGGCGGCTCGGCCGGCGTTTCGGCTTGGGGTTCTTCGCGCGGAGCAGGCGTCTTCAGCGAAGATTCGCGCGACGCCGCGATCGGCGCGGCAAAGCCGCCGCCGACCGAGAGATGGCTGCTGCCGCTGGCCGCGACCGGGGCCACGCTGGTGACGCGCGGCGCCTGGGCGACCGGCGGCAACGGGGCGATCGGCGGCAGGGCGGACGGGCGCGGTGCCGGACGCGGCAGGACGGGGTTGGGGGCCGGCGTCGCGGGCGGCGGTATGTTGTTGAGGTCGATCGGCTGCAGCTGCTCTTCGGGCAACCGGGCCTGCTGCGCCGGAACGGCGGAAGCATCGCCCGCGCGCTGTTGCACGTCGGCGTAATGGGCGTTCTGCCGGTCGGAGACCAGGCCCTCGGCCAGCGCGTCGCGCTCGGCCTGGGTCAGCCCGCGGGTCGGGGTCGCCGGCACGCTGGCCAGGCTCGGATAGGGCTGCTGGGAACCGGCCTCGAGATTGGCCGAATTGGCCGCGTCGGCGCCGGGATCGTTCTTCGCGTCGCGAAACCAGTTGATCGGGTTGGCCGACTCGAGCGTGCTGCAGCCGCCGATCGCCACCAAGCCGGCCATCGCCGCAGCGGTCCGCCAGGATTTCTTGTTGAACCCGCCAGCCCGCACCTTGCCGTTCCCCATCTTCGCCCCTTCGAGCCTGTCATGTCGCAAAGCCTGTCGGCGACGGGCGAAACCTGTCCCCCCGAGCCCATGCCTGCCGAGCGCCGCGAACCAGCGGCCCCCCGTCTTAGAGGGAGGCCGGCCCGCGATCAAGCGGCCCGAGCATTCCTTGGGCCCGGCCCCTACCGTGGAGCGCACATAGGGGCCATCTGTTATGGCATAGTCGGGTGGTTTCGCGTATCGACACGGCAAATACACCGATGGCGCGAGATCGACGGGATTGCGGCCGAAACGGTTGCAGCCGGACGGCGATCCGGGCGACCATGGAACGAAGAATGAGCGGGGCCGTCGGACCAAGGCCCCGCGAGGGAGCTTACCATGAGCAACGAGCCGAGCCCCGAAGGCAAGCTGCCGGACCCCGTCGATCTGTCGCGTGCCGTCGCCGGCATCGCCGAGCGCAGCCAGCGTCTGGTTACCGAGTTCCTCGCCAAGCAATCGAGCGAGAAACCGTCGGTCGGCATGGGCGATCCGCTGAACATCGCCGGCGCCTTCTTCGAGATGACGGCCAAGCTGATGGTCGACCCGACACGGCTGGTGCAGGCCCAGGTGTCGCTGTGGAGCGACTATATGCAGCTGTGGCAGCGCACCACCGAGCGCTTCCTGGGCGGCAACGGCGGTGCCGCCCATCCGGCCGAGCCGGTGATCGAGACGCCCAAGGGCGACAAGCGCTTCAAGGACCCGGCCTGGCAGGACCATGCGGTGTTCGACTTCATCAAGCAGTCCTACCTGCTGTCCGCCCGCTTCATGCAGACGACCGTGCGCGACGTGGAGGGGCTCGACGACAAGACGGCCAAGAAGGTCGATTTCTATACGCGCCAGTTCGTCGATGCGATGGCGCCGTCCAATTTCGTGCTGACCAATCCCGAGGTGCTGCGCGCGACGGTCGAGAGCCGCGGCGAGAACCTGGTCAAGGGGCTGGAGCACATGCTCGACGATCTCGAGCGCGGCAAGGGCCAGCTCGCGATCAAGATGACCGATACCGACGCGTTCCAGCTGGGCGAGAACATCGCGACGACGCCGGGCAAGGTCGTGTTCCAGAACGACCTGATGCAGCTGATCCAGTACGCACCCACGACCGAGAAGGTGCGCAAGCGGCCGCTGCTGATCATCCCGCCCTGGATCAACAAGTTCTACATCCTGGACCTGAAGCCGAAGAATTCCTTCATCCGCTGGGCCGTCGCCCAGGGCCACACCGTGTTCGTCATCTCGTGGGTCAACCCGGGCGAGGAACTGGCCGAGAAGAGCTTCGAGGCCTACATGGACGACGGGCCGTTCGCGGCGCTGGGCGCCATTGAGGCCGCGACCGGCGAAGCCCAAGTCAACGTCATCGGCTATTGCATCGGCGGGACCCTGCTGGCGACTACGCTCGCCTACATGGCCAGGAAGGGCGACCGACGCTTCGCCAGCGCCACCTTCTTCACGACCATGGTCGATTTCGCCGAAGCCGGCGAACTCAGCGTCTTCATCGACGAGGAGCAGATCCAGGCGCTGGAAGGCCGCATGCGCGAGAAGGGCTATCTCGAAGGCGGCAGCATGGCGAACTCGTTCAACATGCTGCGCGCCAACGACCTGATCTGGTCGTTCGTGATCAACAACTACCTGCTGGGCAAGGAGCCGTTTCCGTTCGACCTGCTGTTCTGGAATTCGGACGCGACGCGCATGCCCTGTGCCATGCACAGCTTCTACCTGCGCAACATGTACCAGGAGAACCGCCTGGTCCGGCCGGGTGGCGTCAGCATCCATGGCGAGCCGATCGACCTCACGCAGATCCAGACGCCGGTCTTCATCCTGGCGACCAAGGAAGACCACATCGCGCCGTGGAAATCCTCCTACGCCGCGACCCAGCTCTATCGCGGCCCGGTGAAATTCTGCCTGGCGGGCTCGGGCCATATCGCCGGCGTGGTCAACCCGCCGGAAGCGCAGAAGTATAATTTCTGGACCAACGCCAAGCTGCCGAAGCAGCCCGACCTGTGGTTCGAAAGCGCCACACAGCAACCCGGCTCCTGGTGGCCGGAATGGGACAAGTGGGCCGAGAAGTTCGCCGGCGGCTCCGTGGCTGCGCGCCAGCCGGGCGACGGCAAGCTGAAGCCGGTCGAGGACGCGCCGGGCAGCTACGTCAAGCTGCGGATCGGCTGAGCCATGGAGGTCCGTCCCGCCGGCCCCGCCGACGACGACGCGATCTGGCGCATCCTGGAACCGGTGATCCGGGCCGGCGAGACCTATGCCCTGCCCCGCGACATGGCCCGTCCGGCGGCGCTCGCCTATTGGTCGGCGCCGGGGCACAGCGTGTTCGTGGCCGTCGAGGGGGCCGAGGTGCTGGGCACCTATTTCCTGCGGGCCAACCAGCAGGGCGGCGGCGCCCATGTCGCGAATTGCGGTTACGTCACCGCCGAGGCGGCCGCCGGCCGCGGCGTGGCCGGCACCCTGTGCACCCATTCGATCGAGCTCGCGCGGTCACGGGGATTTCGCGCGATGCAGTTCAATTTCGTCGTCAGCACGAACGACCGCGCCGTCGCCCTGTGGCAACGCTTCGGCTTCGCCATCGTCGGCCGCCTGCCCCAGGCCTTCGACCACCCGCGCCTGGGCCTGGTGGACGCGTTCGTGCTGCACCGGATGCTCTGAAGAGCCCGGCTCGGCTTTAGATCGGCACGGTTGCGCGTCGTCGGCGACGCCGATCAATCCCCTGCCTGCCTGACCTTTATCCGCAGAGAATCCGCCGGCCCGACGGGCGACCCCGTCGCCCGGTACATGGTACCGCGGGCATTGCCCCCCACCGGAACGAAACCTCGCCCGATAGGAACGGTGAGCTCGGATTGATTGCCGGGCAACAGCTTCGTCACGCCCAGCTGATCCGATGCTGCATGAACGATGACGTAACGGAGATTATCCTGGTGAGGAACGATCGCCGTCAGTTGAAATCGATGGCTGGAATTCGGCTCGTCCGTCAAACTCGATAGAAGGTACGTATAGTCCACTTTGATTCCTTCGATCGGACGCTTGTCTCGATCGAGAAATTCCATATCAGGATAAATCACCGCCATATTACCGGGATTATTCTTGATACCGAATATGTAACTCCTCAGAATCACCTCACTATCTTTCGCCGATTCCGGAATTTCGAATGCCCGAAAATAGCTCAAGCCGCCGTCCCGGAATAAAAAGGCCGGATCCGTGGCGGCCAAAGTGAAGCTTCTACCTTCGTTCCGCGGAAGCTTTTCGAATGAAACCTGCTGAAACGTCGTGCAGCATGGCTGGACCTCGCGATAAGTATTGATCGCACCGGACACATCCATGCTTGGGGTCACACACCCGGCAGAGGCGAATAACAAAAATAACAGAAACGAATGTTTGAAAAATTTCACCGACGTCATCCTTGAGGGGCTCGCGCGATCACTCTGCCTGCCACAGATCCGCAACTCAACCCGCAAGCGAGCGCTGCGCGCCGACGCGCTCCTTGAGCGGCCGCGACGACGGACTCGTCGCGGCCGAACACAGGGTCAATCATGCAGCGACGCGGTCGTGGCGTCGGTGCGCTTCGTGAACTCCATATGTGCGAGCGAGACCGGCTTCTTGCCGCCGAGCACGAACCATTCCTGGATCAGGTGATCGGCATCGACGATCCGCCACTTCGTGCTGTGGAAGTGGGCCGGATGGGTGTCGAGGTTGGTGGCATCGCGGAACTCCATGTCGATGATCTGGGGATCGAGCGACGGAACGGCCGTGTAGCGCGGCTGGTTCTTGAAATCGCAGAAATGATCGACGCGCAGTTCCGAGCCCACGACATAGAAGATCGTGCTGGTGATCTGCTTGCCGTTCAGCCATTCCTCGCCCAGCACGGCGGTGTCGAAGGCGAAGGGCTTGAAGATATCGACCATCGTGCCGTCGCGGGTCGGCGCCTCCCAGGTGCCGGCCAGCGCCTTGATCCTGTCGAACAGCACTTGCCCCGTCGAGGGCTCGGCGGCAGCGGTGCCGGTCAGTGCCGCATGGTCGCCATGGTCCATCGGGTCGGCATGGGCGAGGCTCAAGGGTGCTGCGAACAACACGGCCGTGATCAGAGCGGCCAGGAACATGGCGGAGAGGTGACGGATCATCGGGTCCTCCTATGGAATGAAGCGAGCGAACGGCTGCTTTATCCCTCGAGCCCGACCTGCCCCGACAGTGTCGGGCGTCATGGCGCCGACCCATGACTGCCGTCATGGGACAACGGCACGGGGCATTGCTATCCTCTGCCTCTAATCCAGGTCTTGGAGCCAAGCGATGGTCGATCGGTTGAGCCGAAGGGACAGGCATCTGCGCTATGCCTGCCTGCTGTTGATCGCCACGATCGGCGCGCGCGCCGCCTATGCCGGCGTGTTCGAGCAGGCGATGCTGGCGCAGTACGAGAACGTGCCGCGCTGGACGGTCGAATGGAGCGCCGGCTACGTGTGCTTCGTTGCTGCCTATCTGCTGGCCGCGCGCGACGGGGTCGGGCGCCTTCGTCCGGCACAGGGCTGCCTGCTGGCGGTCCAAAGCCTGTCCGCCTTGTTCCTGGTCTGGCTCTATCCGAGCTTCATCGTCGCCTGCCTGCTGGTGGTGGTCTGCTGGCAGATTGCCTGGTCGGCCTCGCTGCGCGTGGCACTCGTCGCCGCCCTGCTGCAGTCGGCAGCGCTCGCGGCGATGAATTGCACCGGCGAGAGCAACTACATCTCGCTGTTCGTGCTCTTCACCAACGGCGGCTTCGAGCTGTTCGCCATCAGCGCTGCCGCCCTCGCCCGTCGCGAAGCCATCGCCCATGACGAGTTGGCGCGGGTCAACGCCGAGCTCAAGGCGGCCCAGGCCCTGATGACGGAGAGTGCCCGCATGGCGGAGCGGTTGCGGATTTCCCGCGACCTGCACGACATTCTGGGCCATAGCCTGACCACGCTCACCATCCATCTCGACGTTGCGAGCCGTCTCGCGGAAGGCCCCGCGGTCGAGCATGTCGCGTGCGCCCGGGGAGTGGCCCGTGCGCTGCTGGCCGAGGTCCGCGCGATCGTCAATCGGGTCCGGGTCGAGCCGATCGACCTCAAGGCAGCGCTGCAGGCGCTGACGGAGGGGGCGATCGGCTTGGGCGTGCGGTTGATCCTGCCCGAAGACCTGTCGGCCCTGGACCCGGCGCGGGCCGACGCGGTTCTGCGCTGCGTCCAGGAAATCGTCACCAACACCCTGCGTCATGCGCACGCCCATGAGTTGGTGATCGAACTGGAGCAGATGATCGACGGAACGGTGGCGATCAGCGCCCGCGACGACGGGCAAGGCGGCCAATGCGTCGAAGGGCGGGGGCTCGCCGGCATGCGCGAGCGTTTCGAGATGCTGGGCGGCACCCTGTCCATCGCCAGCCGGCAGGGTCAGGGGTTCAGCATTCGCGGCGCCATACCGGCCGCGGGAGCCTTCTCGTGATCCGGGTGTGCCTGGTCGATGACCAGGCCTTGGTACGCAGCGGCATCCGGGCCCTGCTCGAACTGTTCGACGATCTGGAGGTGGTCGCGCAGGCCGCGGACGGTGAAGCGGGGATCGAGGCGGTGCTCGCGAGCCGCCCGGACGTGCTGCTGCTCGACGTGCGGATGCCCAAGCTGAACGGCGTCCAGGTGGTTTCCGCCTTGGCCGCACGGCAGGCGCTGCCGCCGACCCTGCTGCTGACCACCTTCGAGGACGATGCGGCGCTGGTGGCGGGCGTCAGGGCCGGCGCGCGCGGCTACCTGCTGAAAGGCGTGACGCCTGAAACCCTGGTGGACGCGATCCGGACGGTGGCCGGCGGCGGGACCTACCTCTACGCGCCGCTCGCCGCGGCGGCCACCGGCCCGGTTCAGGAAGCGACGTGGCGCGACGATGCCTTCGAGGTTCCCGATGTTCTGACCGAGCGCGAGAGCGAAGTGTTGAAGCTCATGACGAGCGGGATCACCAATCGCGAGATTGCGCTGGCCCTGCGCCTCGGCGAAGGGACGGTGCGCAACCACGTCTCGAACATTTTTTCCAAGCTCGGCGTCACCGACCGTACCAAGGCGGTTCTGTACGCCATCCAGAAGCGCCTGGTGTGACGGCGCCGATCGGACCTGCCGTCAATCCCGTTCAACGATCGTCCGCACGATCGGGCGGTCGCGGAACGCGGTCGCCGTCACGACCAGGGTGGTGGTCGAGCCGAACCGCACCAACTCGTCGATCACCTGCTGCAGATGCGGAATCGAGGTCGCGACCACCGTCAGGATACCGCTGTCCTCGCCGGTGACGCGGCGGCAGTCGATCACTTCGGGAATATGGGCGATGAGATCGCCCAGCCGGCCGCACATTTCGCCGGGGCAGCGCATGCGGACGATCGCGGTGATGCCGAGCCCGACCTTGGCCGGATCGATGATGGCCCGGTAGCCCTGGATCACCCCCATCTCTTCGAGCCACCGGACGCGCTCGGTCACGGCGGGCGGCGACAGGCCGACCACGCGCCCAAGCTCGGCATAGCTCGCCCGCGCATCCTGCTGTAGCGCCTGCAACAGGCGCCAGTCCAGCGCATCGAGCTCGACTTTCGAATCGACGGCCATTTTAGCAACCTTTCATCGAACCAACGGACAGACGCCAAAATATCCGTTGAACGGCCATTCCGATAGCGGTTTCGCCCTTCTATCCTCCTTTCATCATGCGCAATCGCCCCGACGTCCTCACCCTCCTCGCCATTCTCGGCACCCTGCTGAGCTGGTCCTCTTCCTTTGCCTGCATCAGCTACGGGCTGCGCAGCTTCGCGCCGGGCGAACTGGCGCTGCTGAGGTTCCTGGTCGCCTCGCTGTGCTTCCTGCCGGCGATCCTGAGCGGCCGGATCCCGCTACCGGCGTGGCGCGATTGGCCGATGGTCGCACTCCTGGGCCTGATCGGCATCTCGCTCTACCAGTTCTGCCTGGGCACGGCACAGACCCGGATCTCGGCCGGCGCTGCCGCCGTGGTGATCGCACTCGTGCCGGGCGTCACGGCCGCGCTCGCGGCGCTGCGCCTTGGCGAACGGCTGCAAGGTCGCGCCTGGGCCGGTCTCGCCGTCGCCTTCCTGGGCGCCATCCTGATCACGGTCGGCGCCGGCAAGGAAATCCGGTTCGATCCCCTGGCGCTGCTGACCCTGGTGTCGGTCTTCGCCACCAGCTTCTATTTCGTGCTGCAGCGGCCCTTGATGCAGCGCATGAAGCCGATCGCCTTCACGGCCTGGAGCCTGATCGCCGGCACGGTCGGCCTGTTGCCGTTCGGCGCCCACCTGCCCCAGGCGGTCGCCGCGGCGCCGACGCCGCAGATCCTCGCCGTCGTCTACCTCGGCGTGGCCCCAAGCGCGCTCGGCTATGTGCTGTGGAACTTCGCTTTGTCCCGGGCGCCGGTCAGCCGGGTCGCCAGCTTCATCTACCTGCAGCCGCTGCTGGCCACCCTCATCGCCTGGGCCTGGCTCGACCAGGTGCCGACCTTGACCATGGTGCTGGGCGGCTGCTCGGCCGTCGGCGGCGTCGTCCTGGCCAACCTGTCCGGCGCCGCGGCGAAGCGGCCGGCAGTCCTGCCCGCGACGGAAAGCTGAGCTCAGATCACCGTCGCGCCCAATGCCGCCCGCCAATGGGCGAGCCGCCGCTTCGCCGCCGCCTCGCGGACATAGGGCAATTCCTCGTGCGGCAGGCGCTCCAGTTCCTCGAAGGCGAATTGATCGACGCCGCGTGCATTCCAGGCGGCTTGCAGGCTGGGGCTCAGATTGAGGTTCTGCCGCAGCGTGAACCACAGGCGATTCCGAATGGTGTCGAGGTCGGGCGCCCGTCCGACCCAGCGCTCCCCGCTCGCGATGCAACGCACGACATAGATGCCGGCCACCACCCTGCGTTCCTTGTACGCCGCGATCGCGGCCTTCCGATCCGTTCCGTTCATCGTCCTGCTCCTCCCTTTATCAAATTTATACCCGGGTCATATTTACAGGTCAATATGACCCGGGTATAAATAGGCGAGATCGGAGCACGCCATGACGGATCGTCTTTTGAAGCGTTACACGGCCTTCGATGGCCATCGAAGGCTCGCCGCCGGCCATCCCGCCGATGTGGCGGTCGCGGTGAAGGCGGCGATGGATGGCGGGGCCGGCGGGCCGCTGCTGACGTTCGACGATGCCACCGCCGAGGTCGTCGACCTCGACCTGCGCGGATCGCCCGACGACATCCGCACACGCTACGCCGACCGATCCGACAGGGGTGCGGAGGGGGTGGAAAGTCTGGACGACAGCCCCCGCGGTCGCGGGCGCCCGCGCCTGGGCGTGGTTGCGCGCGAGGTGACGCTGCTGCCCCGGCATTGGGCCTGGCTGGCAGCGCAACCAGGCGGCGCATCGGTCACGCTGCGCCGCCTGGTCGATGGAGTCCGACGCTCCGACGCCGGGCAAAGTGCGGTACGGGCCCGCGACGCGGCCTATCGGTTCATGTCCGCGATGGCAGGCAACCTGCCGGACTTCGAGGAGGCGACCCGCGCCCTGTTCGCCGAGGACAGGGTACGCTTCGAACAGTTGGTCGCCTCCTGGCCGATGGACTTACGCGTCCATACGGTCGGCCTCGCCTACGGATGGAGTACGGGGACACCCTTGGTCGTGACGTTGCCCGACCAGACGCCGTAGGTCCCGGTATAACCCTTGAGCGAGCTGACGTAACCGTACATGCCGGAACCGAAGGTATTGTTCACAACGTCGACCGATTTGCCGGTCTCATTGCGCAGCACATAGGCCCCACCGCTGAGATAGTTGGCGTAGATCTTGATGCCGGTCTCGGTATTGCCGCCATCGCCCTGGATGAACAGCGCCGCCGTCACCGCGCCGAGGGCCGGTGCGTCGATGTAATTATTCACGATCAGGATGTTGGCACCGCCCTGCGAGAACAGCCCGTCGAGATGGGTCGGGTTCGTCTTGGACTTGCTGTTCTGGACGAGGTCGTGGATGTAGTTGCCCTGGATCACCGAGTTTCCGCCTGGATCAATGCCCTGCGGCATGCCCGAGAGATCGCAATGCTGCACGATGAGGGCCTGCGTGCCGCGGGTCCAGATCGGGGCCACGTCGTAGCCCGACGGATAGGTCAGGCCAGGCTGCCAGCGCAGGGTTGAGTTCGTCACGGTGATCTTGGCGGTCTGCGCATTGGACGTGGCGGCGGCATAGATCGTGATCCAGGAGCTGCCGCCCTCGATGATGCTGTTGGTGATCGTCAGGTTGCCGGTCCCGGTCCAGTACAAACCACCGGTCAGGTGGACCGAATCGAGCGTGAGATTCGCCTGGTCGCACCGCACGCCATAGGTTTCCGCCTCGCAGCCGGGGGGAACCGCACCGCCAGGCCGGTATTGCTTCAGAGTGGCGGGATTGCCGAGGAAGC
This sequence comes from Aliidongia sp., assembly GCF_035943795.1. Taxonomy (NCBI): domain Bacteria; kingdom Pseudomonadati; phylum Pseudomonadota; class Alphaproteobacteria; order Rhodospirillales; family Dongiaceae; genus Aliidongia; species Aliidongia sp. Next base: position 17,827 of record NZ_DASZBY010000060.1, read on the forward strand.
CTACGGTTCCCGGCGTCACGTAGGATCCGACCGGCGGGATCGCGGCGGTCGCCGCCGATGCGGGCAATCCGGATGCCTGCCCGTCGATGATGCCGCCGACCGAGATCACTACGACCAACGCCGCCGGCGCCATCCTGCGTGCCCAAGTCCCGATCCGTTCGCCGAGCTCGATTTTACCGCTCATCGATGCCTCCCCTGTTCGATCTGGTGCCAGCCGTCGATCCGGAAGGGACGACGAAACGGCCCCCGCCAGCGGGATACATTAGTAATTATCGGGCATCATCGAGGGAATTAACAAATTCGAACAAGCGTATTTGGATTTTTTAAAAGTATTTTACGAAAACTCGACGAAATTAACAGGCCGATCCGAATAATACTCCAGGGAACGACCCAAGCGGGCTTTGGCCGGTCAATCCGATTCGATAGACCGGTCATCGGCGCCGCACGGTTCCTCATCCGGTGATGAGGTCGCCCTCATCCAAGCCTCGGAACGACCGTGCCAATCCCTAGCCGATCTCGCTGCGATATTGCTGGGCGAGCGCCGCGTAGCTCCGCCCCGTCCCGGCCATCATGGCATAATCGTCGTCGGTCAATTCCCGGATCATCTTGGCCGGGCGCCCGGCCCAGAGTTCGCCGCGCCTGACCCGCTTGCCGGGGGTGACGAGCGCGCCCGCGGCAACGAAGGCATGGCTCTCGACCACGCACTCGTCCATGACGATGGCGCCCATGCCGACGAACGCTTCGTCCTCGAGCACGCAACCGTGGATCAAGGCCATATGGCCGATCGATACGTCGTCGCCGATGTAGGTGCCGGTCCGGGCGCGCGAGACATGGACGACCGTACCGTCCTGGATATTGACCCTGGCTCCGACCCGGATCTCGTGCACGTCGCCACGCAGGATGCAGCCGAACCAGATCGAACTGCCGGCGCCGATCACGCTGTTGCCGATGATCGTGGCGTTGGGCGCGATGAAAGCGTCGGGGGCGATCGTCGGGCGAATGCCCTCGAAAGGCAGCAGCAGGCCAGGCATGGGGAGTTTCCTTGCAGGTTCGTCCGCTCTTCGATGGAACGCCGGGCGCCGGAACGCAAGGTGGAAAACGCCTCCCGGCGCGATCGGTCGCGGCGGGAGGCGCCTCTGGGGCTCTCTACTTCGGCTGGGTCACCACCAGTTTGGTGAGGCTGGTGCCCCCCGGCAGCAGGTTCTGCAGGCGGATGCCGTGCACGCCCGACGACAAGGCGCCGGTCCAGGTCCCGGTGCCGACCGGCACGTTGTCAACCAAGATGCGCACCGCGGCCGGCTTCTTTGCGTCGGTCGTGATCGTGTAGGTGCCCGCGGTCGACGTGACGCTGAAGCCCAGGTAGTCGCCGACATTGACCATGGCGCCGGTGACGTAGCCGGAGCTGGTGACGCCGCTGGTGCTCTGGTACGGGAAGATGCCCGGCACATGGCCGGCGATCTGCTGCGACGGGCGCAGGCTGTCGTCGAGCGCCAGGATCGCCTGCATCTTCGGCGTGTTCTGTTCGTTGATCGTCGGGCTGGCGACGCCGTAGGAGGTGGCGCCGGCCGCGTTGAAGACGAACGGCATGGTGCCGCCCTGCTGGAAGAACTGGGTGAGCGTCTTGGTCGCCAGCGGCAGCGCGCCCGGATCCAGGTTGGCCGCCACCGCGGTCGCACCCCCGGTGTCGCCGCCGACCTCGAAGCCGCCCTCGTAGCCCATGGTCTTGAGACCGAAGGCGTTCGCCCACAGCGCGTCGCTCTGCGTCGCCGGGATGTTCGTGCCCGAGGCGAAGATCGCCGCGGCCGTTGTGAGGCCCTCGTGCACCGGTGCCACGTACCAGCCGCCACCACCGCCATAGAGGAAGTAGTTGACCGGATGCGGCTGGGCCACGTGCTTCACGCCATCCGCATTGTTGTAATAGCCGTCGAGGAAATCGAGCGCCACGGCGGCCGTCTGGTTCATGTTGCCGTACTGCCATTCGAACACCGGGCGGATCTGCGTCATCATCGCAGCGTCGCCCCATACGGCACGGAACAGGTTGCTGACTTCCATGATGCGCTTGGCGGCGCGGCGGCGTTCCCAGACGAACCAGCGGCCGGTCTTGTCGTAGTCGAGCGACGACGTGCCCGCGGCGACTTCGGCCTCGGCCAACGCCACGTTACTGTTGTACTGCTGGAAACTGGTGTTCCACAATTCGTTGGAATACTCGATATAGACCTTGAGGTTCGAGTTCAGCGGCGGATAGACCGGGTTGGCCTGTTTGCTGGTGTAGGGATTGACGCCGTCGCTGCCGAACGCGAACAGCCGGGCGAGCTTCGTTACATAGTCGTCGCTGGCATAGACCGGAATGTTGATCCAGGCGTCCTTGCCCGTCTCGTTGGCGAGTTCGACCAGATATTCCCAGGACGCGCCCTTGCCTTGCCAGCCGTAGCCGCCGGTCGGCTGGTACTGGGTGGCATCCGTCGGCTTCACCCGGTCGGTCCAGTTGGCCTGGCGGTTGCCGTTGGTCGCCAGGTAATCCATGAAGCGGATGCCGGTGAAGTAGGACAGGAACGATTTGTATTGGGCGCTGAACAGTTCGCCCGCGGCATGGGCTGTGGCCGAGCCGGGGGCCAGCGGCCGCATGATGTGCAGGTTGGTGATGCCCGAGCCGACGGCGGAGGTCGCCGTGCGGCGGCTCTGCGCGAAGCCGATGGTTGCCGGCGCCGCGGCCGTGGTCTTGATGGTCCATTGCGCCGTCGTCGTATTGGTCGCCGCATTGTAGCCGGTGCCGAGCGGCAGGGTCGCGCCGTAGGAGACGCCGCCCACGCTGAAGCTGCCGAGCGCGGTCCAGTCGACCAGCTTGGCCTGCCCGTTGAACGTCACCTGATAGGTGCCGTTCATTTCTCGCCCGCTGGCCCACAGCGCCATGCTGGCGTCGGCCAGCGGCCAACCGTTGGCGTCGAGCGCCACGGCGGCGGCGCTGTTGGAATAGGCACCGAACGGCTTCGCCTGCTTGACCACGTCGGCGAAGATGTTGCCGGGCTCGCCGGGCAGGACCGCCGAGCTGTTGATGCCGAGCGGTGTCGCCGCATCGATGACCTGGAATGGGACGGTCGGGCTCGACCAGCCGAGTTGCACCGCGCCCGACTTGCCGTGCTGGTAATAATGCAGGGCGATGTCATAGGACTTGCCGGCGACGAGGGCGTAGGGCTGCACGTCGATCTTACCGGCGGTCGCCCAGTCGTTGATCAGGGTCGTCCAGGTGCTGCTGCCGGTCGGCCGGATCGAGAAGGAGACGGCATCGCTGGTCTGGATGCGGAAGCTGTAGGTCTCGGTCGTCGCGGGAATGACCGTGCCGGTCCAGCTCGCCGAAAAGGTCGGCCAGGCCGACGTCACGAATTCCGGCGAGGTCGAGCCGCCTGGGCCGGCAGCGTTCCAGGCGAAATCGATGCGCGCGTCGCGCCGCTGGAAGGCCGGTGCGGTCGCCCCATCGAGTCCCGCCTGGTAGGCGCCGATGAAACCGCCCCAGGCAACGCCTTGCGCGTGTGCCGGAGCCGCCGAACCCATGGCCCCCATGAGTCCCAGAGAAAGAAAGAGCGCGCCCGCCGTGACGCCACGAGTCCGAATCATTGCCGCCTCAAGCCGATTGCTGAAGAGTCTGGTTTCAGCGGCACGATATTCTTGTCAGTCGAGCAACGATCCGTGTCGTTTTCTCAAATAAGAGCAAGTATCAAAGTACCGCACGAGATGCCGTTTACTCAGAGACGATAGGGCGTGCGGCGTTAATAGAGTCTGAAACGAACAAGAAATCAGAGTACTCGGGCGGACTTATCGAATAAAATGCAATACGACCTTTTGGTGCAGAGTCTTCAGAAAGAAAGACGCCGCGATTGCATCGCCACCCGCCGAAATGCAGAAAGCCGCCGACCCCTTGTGGGATCCGGCGGCTTTCTCGCTCGACCCGATAGGGTCGGACGTTAGCGCTTCGAGAACTGGAAGCTGCGGCGGGCCTTGGCCTTACCGTACTTCTTACGCTCGACGACACGGCTGTCGCGGGTCAGGAAGCCCTGAGCCTTGAGCAGCGGCCGCAGCGACGGCTCGAAATAGGTCAGTGCCTTGGAGATGCCGTGACGAACGGCACCGGCCTGGCCCGACAGGCCGCCGCCGGCGACGGTGCACCAGACGTCGAACTGGGCGACCCGGTCGACGATCGTGAAAGGCTGGGCCAGCAGCATCCGCAGCACGGGGCGTGCGAAATAGACTGGTGCCTCACGGCCGTTGATCAGGAACTTGCCGGTGCCGCGCTTGATCCAGACGCGGGCGACCGCGTCCTTGCGCTTGCCGGTGGCGTACGAACGACCGAGCTTGTCGATCTTCGGCTCGGCAGTAATCGCACTGCCGTGGGAGACGGTTTCGACATCGTCGTCGACCGGCTGCGAACCGGCCTGGGCGCCGGTCAGGGCGGCCTTCAGCTGCGAGAGCTGGGTGAGATCCGACATATCAGGCGACTCGCTTGTTCTTCGGGTTCATCGCGGCGACGTCGAGCAGAACCGGCTGCTGCGCCTCGTGCGGATGAGCGGCACCGGCGTAGACGCGCAGGTTGCTCATGATCTGGCGGCCGAGCGGGCCACGCGGAACCATGCGTTCCACGGCCTTCTCGACGACGCGCTCCGGATGCTTGCCATCCAGGATCTGGCCCTTGGAACGGCCCTTGATGCCGCCCGGGAAACCGGTGTGCCAATAGAAGATGTCGTCGCGGCGCTTGTTGCCGGTCAGATGGATCTTGTCGGCATTGATGACGACGATGTGATCGCCGCAATCCATGTGGGGGGTATAGGTCGGCTTATGCTTGCCGCGGAGATGGTTGGCGATGATCGAAGCAAGCCGGCCGAGCACAAGCCCGTCGGCATCGATCAACGTCCAGCGCTTGTCCAGCTCGGACGGCTTGGCGGAATAGGTCTTCATCGATCTCGACTCGAAAAAGGGCCACGCGGCACATGCGACAGGCACATTCCGGGCGGAGGCCGTTGTCTAAGGGGCGGGCGCGTCCGAGTCAACGCCAAAAAGGGTCATGAGATGAAGGATATAGAAAGCGGTATTATAGTATGGTTTCCATAAGTATCTGATATAAAAAGGAAATACAACGATTCTCCCGTCCCGTCGCTCGCGAAGGGTGACCCTCCCATGCTCCATGCTCATGCGCCTCGGACGCCGATTGGAGAAAGTTCCAGCCGCCCCTCAGGCGTCCAGCTTCTTCACCAGGGTCTTGGGGGCGACCAGGCGATAGCTCTCGTCGATCCAGGCTTTGAGCATGCCGACCGGCAAGTGTTCGCCAGTGGCAAAGCGGGCCGTGACCCAGCCGGCGCGGCCCAGATTGTAGCCGGTCGGCGTGACGAACGGCATCGTCATGGCCTCGCCATGGGAGGCGCGGAGCTTGAGCGTCACCACGGGACCGTCGTCGTCCTGGTTCAGGAATGCGAAGATCTTGCCGCGCACCTTCACCACCCATTCGCCCCACGGGAAATCCTCGGCCGCGTCGGGATAGGCGAGCGCCGCCTCACGCAGCGTTTCCAGATCGGACATCCAGGCTCTCCATCGCGAAACACCCGCACAGGATGCCAGCGCGGATGCCGGCCGTCTCGCCTAACCGGACAGGGCGGGACGTCACCGCTGGTCACTCTCGTGGCGAGACCGAACGACGGATGGAGCGGGCGGCCGTTCTGCGCGCGCCGTCCAGGTGTTGGAACGGCGCTCCTGGAGCGGCAATCGGGGCTGGCAGCCCCGATCGGGCAGGATCGGCGGCAGATGAGACGCCGACCAATTCCGGCAGGGCGATCTCAGACATGCTCCATGACGATCACCGCGGTCGTGCCGGGCTCCAGTGCCTCGAACAGGTGGGGGGCATCGCCGGGATAGGTCATGTAGTCGCCCGGCCACAGCTCGACCGGCGCCTCGACCGGGCCGACCAGAGCCCGGCCACTGCTGAGCACCAGATGCTCCATCGTGCCGGGCATGTGCGGCTTGGAAAGCCGAGGCGCCCCCGGCTCGACCCGCAGCCGGTAGATGTCGCGCCGGGCGCCGGGCGGGCAGGAGGCCAGCAAGGTGGCAGCATAGTTGGCCTGGTCCGAATAGGCGACAGGCCCCTCCCCCGCGCGGATCACCTGCACGGCCGCGCGCGGCGGATCGATCAGCCGGCTGACCGTGACGCCGAGCGCCACGCCCAACGCCCAGAGCGTCTCCACGCTGGGATTGCCAATGGCGGCTTCGAGCTGGGACAAGGTCGATTTGGCGATGGAAGCCCGCTTCGCCAACTCGCTCAACGACAGGCCGGCCCGCTCCCGCTCCCGCCGGATCGATGCCGCGATCGTCGCGATCGGCCCCTGCGAGGGCGCCGGACCCGCCTTTGGCTTGACGCTCATTCGTTCGCTCCACAAGCCTGATCGTTCGACTTGACGAACGATACGATTTACCCATTATGGAGAACGCGCGTTCGATATGACAATCAGACCGTCCAAGGAAACATCGTCATGGCCCTCCATATCGGCATTGTCGGCTGCTCCGCGGAGGGTGCCGCCCTCTGCTACCGGACCATCTGCGCGGAAGGCGCGTCGCTGCTCGGCCCCCATGCGCATCCTGAAATTTCGATGCACACGCCATCGTTCACCGATTATGTGGATTGTCTGGACCGCGACGACTGGCCTGGCGTGGGCGAGTTGATGCTCGCCTCCGCGCACAAGCTGGCGGGTGCCGGGGCCGACTTCCTGATCTGCCCCGACAACACGATCCATCAGGCCTTGCCGTTCATCGCCGACCGGTCGCCCCTGCCGTGGCTGCACATCGCGGAAATCGTTGCGGCAGAGGCTGCAGGACGGGGCTTCCGGCGGATCGGCGTGACAGGAACCCGCTGGCTCGTCGCCAGCGAGACCTATCCGGACAAACTCACCGCGCAGGGGCTGGAGTATTTGCGGCCGAGCGACGAGGAACGCGCGGAAATCAACCGCATCATCATGGAAGAATTGGTCCGCGGCGTCTTCACGTCCGAGGCTGTCGGCTATTTCCAGCAGGTCATGGGGCGGATGAAGGATGCCGGCTGCGATGCCGTCGTGCTCGGCTGCACCGAGATCCCGCTGATCATGAATGATGCGAATTCCCCCTTGCCGACGCTCGATTCGACGCGCCTGCTCGCACGCGCGGCCCTGAAGCGCGCCGCGCAGGGCTGATCTGGAGGGTGGGAACATGCCGAGGGAAATCGTCGAAGTGCCGGTGCTGTCGGCGGCGGTGCGCGCGATGGGCGTGCCGCTGTCGCTCGTGACCAGGGGCGGCGGCCTGGTGTTCGTCTCGGGTACCCCGCCGCTCGACATTGCGTCCGGCAAGCTGGTCAAGGGCGACATCGAAATGCAGACCGAAGCCTCGCTCGTCGCCCTGAAACATTGCCTGCAGGCGGCCGGCACGTCGCCCGACAACATCCTGATGGTGCGCATCTACGCGGCCAATTCCGGGTTCTATGGCGCGATCAACCGGGTCTACGGCAGGCACTTCCCGGAAAATCCACCGGCGCGGACCTTCGTGCCCGTCGCGTCCTGGCCGCTGGAATTCGACATCGAGATCGAGTGCACCGCGCTCAGCTAGAAAGACACCAGCGACACCAGCAGGAAAATCGGCAGCAGGATCACGGCGGCCCATGCCAGATAGCCGATGAAACTCGGCATCGTCACGCCATACTCCTCGGCGATAGAGCGGATCATCAGGTTGGGCGCGTTGCCGATATAAGTCAGCGCGCCCATGAACACCGCACCGGCGGAAATCGCCCGCAGCGTGCCGGCGCCGGTCGTCGTCAGCGCATGGGCGTCTCCGCCGGCCGCCTTGAAGAAGATCAGGTAGGTCGGCGCATTGTCGAGAAAGCTCGACAGCAGGCCGGTCACCCAGAAATACGCGACATCGTCGGGGCCGTCGGTACGCTCGACCAGGCGGATCACCGGCGCCAAAGCGCCATGCGGACCCGCGGCGAGGATCGCCATGACCGGCACGATGGTCAGGAAAATGCCGCAGAACAGCTTGGCGACCTCGCGCACCGGCTCCCAGGTGAAGGCGTTGCGCCCGCGGATCGCATGCGGCGTCACCCACCAGGACAGGCCGATGACGACCAGCAGGATCGCCTCGCGCGCGAGGTTCTCCCAGGCGAGCGCGATCCCGCCGATCGACGGAACGGACACCGGATGCCAGAGGCCGCTCAGCAGCACCGCGCCCATGACGGCACCGAGCATCAGGAAATTGAAATGCCCGTCGATCGTCAACTTGCTCTCGAACTCGACCGCTTTCGTGCCCCTGCCCTCGCGACGATAGAGCACGAGATCGACGGCCAGATAGAGCGCCAGCAGCAGGCCGACGGTCAGCAGCATGGGCAGCAGCAGCGCGCGGGTCGTCCAGAAGAAACCGACCCCGTTCAGAAAACCCAGGAACAGTGGCGGATCGCCGAGCGGCGTCAGCGCGCCGCCGACATTGCCGACCAGAATGATGAAGAACACGATCACGTGGGTCCGGTGGTGCCGCGCCGCGTTGGCGCGCAACAGGGGACGGATCAGCAGCATCGCCGCCCCGGTCGTGCCGATCCAGCTGGCCAGCAGCGTGCCGCCGGCAAGCAGCGCCAGGTTCATCCAGGGCGAACCCGACAGCTTGCCGCCGATCTCGACCCCGCCGGCGACGACATAGAGCGCCGTCACCAGCAGGATGAACGGCAGATATTCGGTGAGGACGACCGTCAGCACTTCGTGCAACAGGCCACCGAACCCGAAGACGATGGCGAACGGCAGCAGGAACGACATCGCCCAGCCGGCCGCCACCTTGCCGTAGTGGCGATGCCAGAAACCCGCCGCGACCAGCGGCACCAGCGCGATCGACAGCAGCAAGCCAGCGAACGGGACGCACCAGGCAAGTCCCAGGCGGGTGCCGTCGAACGGGGCAATTGGGTCGATCAAGGAACAGCCTGGGTCAAGGAAAGCGAGCGCGCCGGCGGACAGTGGCGTCACGGCCGCCCATGGCGCAAGCCGAAAGCCCAAATTCCGCCTACATTGCAGCGCAACATTCGTATACCAACGACGCCGGATACGCGCTAAGCTTCCGGCCGGCCTATCGGTATCAACCCGCTTCGGACGAACCTCTCAAGATCATGGACTGGTCTCTCATCACCGGTTTCGGCGACAGCGCCGTCATGCTGCCGGCCGCCGTCGCGATCGCGCTATGGCTGGCCGCCGGCGGCGCCTGGGGCGCCACCCTTGCGTGGCTGCTGGCCTTCGGGGCCGGTGCCACCCTGGTGGCCACGACCAAGATCGCCTTTCTGGGCTGGGGTATCGGCAGCGCCTGGCTGGATTTCACCGGCATCAGCGGCCACACCACGCTGGCGACCGCCGTCACCTTGACCGCGATCCATCTGCTGTCGCGCGGCCTGCCCCGCGTCTATCGGCTGGTCCTGATGACGGCCGGCCTCGCCGGCGCGCTCGCGGTCGGCCTGTCCCGCCTGGCGCTCGAGGCCCATTCGATTTCCGAGGTCTGTGCCGGCCTGCTGATCGGCGGCCTGGTCGCCGGCAGCTTCGCGGCCGTATCGCGCCGACTGCCCGGCCCGCGCCTCGCGCCCGGGGTGATGGTCGCGGCGCTGGCCGCCGTCTGCCTGACCCTGCACGGCCATCAGGCCGGCTCGCAGGAACTGATCACCCGCCTCGCCCTGTTCCTGTCCGGCCATGGCGAGGCCTATACGCGGGCGATCTATGTGGCTGGAATCGCGTAGGTCGCGACCACATGGGCAACGACGTTCTCGTCGCCCTCGGAAAACAGCTCGACCTCGCCCACGGCCAGGCGCCGCCCGACCTTGAGCATCCGGGCCTCGGCGATCAGCGGCGACGGCTTGGGGCGGCGCAGGAAATTGATCGACAGGTTCGAGGTAACGGCGCCCGGCACCGGCCCGATCGCCCCCAGCAGCGCCGCGAAGACCGCGACATCGGCCAGTCCCATCTGGATCGGCCCGCTGATCGTACCGCCCGGACGGAGGAACCCCGCGTCGAAGCCAAGCCGCAAGGTCGCCCGGCCATAGTGGATCGCGCGGGTCTCGATCTTCCAGGCGGCGGCAAGCGGCAGGCTTTCTTCGACGATCCGCTCGAACTCGGCGATCGTGATCCGCACTTCCTGGGCCATCCGGCTGTCTCCCTCATCGGTCCGCCCCCATGAAGGCGCGAGCCGAAGCCCGGTCGTCAAGAATGGATCAAACGTTTCATTTATTGTGAAATATGATTCATATGTTGCGTTAGCCCCGGCCTTATGGTTCGATTGGGCCATGAGCCCGACCGTCGACATCGCCCAGCATATCGCCCAGCGGTTCGAAACGCTGACGCCGCAGCAGCGCCGCGCCGCACGCTTCCTGCTGGACCACCCGACGGAAGTGGCGCTGAAGTCGATGCGCGAGCTGGCCCAGGGCGCGGGCGTACCGCCCGTCACCTTCGTCCGCCTGGCCCGCGCGCTCGATTTCGCCGACTACAACGCGTTGCGCGCCGTGTTCCAGGGCGACGTGCGCCAGGATCGCACGCGCGCCGGCTTCAGCCAGAAGGCGCGCGACCTGCAGCTGCGGTCCGGCGGCGACAAGACCCAGGCGCTGGTCAAGGAGCTGTTCGAGGCCGAGCTCGACAATATCGAGCTGACCTTCAGCCAGAATCATCCCGATCAGCTGATCGCGGCGGCCGACCTCATGGAACGCGCGCGGCGGCTGTTCGTGCTCGGCCGGCGCAGCTGCCATCCGACCGCGGCCTTCTTCCATTATGTGCACCGCCTGTTTCGCGCCAATGCGGTGCTGGTGCCGGATGGCGGTCAGTTGGTCGATTGCCTGCGCGACGCCGGGCCGGACGACGTGCTGCTGGTCGTGAGCGTGGCACCCTACACCGCCGACACGGTCGAGGCGGCGCGCTGGGCGCGCGAGCGCGGCACACGGCTCATTGCCATCACCGACGACCGCCTGTCGCCGATCGGCCGCCTGGCCGACGTGGTGCTGATGGTCGGCACCGCCACGCCTTCGTTCTTCCACTCGATCGTGCCGATGGTGGCGCTGGCCCAGGCGCTGCTAGCCCTGCTGGTCGCACGCGGCGGCGACGCGGCGCTGGCCGCGATCGAGGCCAGCGAACTGCAGTTGAACCGCTTCCAGGTCTATTGGACCGACGGCGACCAGGAGCCGACACCATGAGCCATGTCCTGCATCGCGGCAGCGGCCAGCTGCCCGTCGCGGTCGGCGGCGAGCGCTGCCATGTCATCGATTCCGACGGCAGACGTTATCTGGACGCTTCCGGCGGCGCCGCCGTCTCCTGCCTTGGCCACGGCCATCCCCGGATCGTCGCCGCCGTCCAGGCCCAGGCAGCGGCCATGGCCTACGCCCATACCAGCTTCTTCACCAACGAGCCGATGGAAGCGCTGGCCGATCTGCTGATCGAGGAGGCGCCCGCCGGCATCGACAAAGCCTATTTCGTCTCGGGCGGGTCCGAGGCGATGGAGGCGGCGCTGAAGCTCGCGCGGCAATATTTCGTCGAGATCGGCCAGCCGCAGCGCCGCCATTTCATCGCGCGCCGGCAGAGCTACCACGGCAATACCCTGGGCGCACTGGCCGTCGGCGGCAACGAATGGCGCCGCCGGCAGTTCTCGCCGTTGCTGATCGAGACCCATCACATTGCGCCCTGTTACGCCTATCGCGACCGGCGCGACGATGAGACCGAGGCGGCTTACGGCCGTCGGGTCGCGGACGAGCTCGAGGCCAAGATCCTGGAGCTGGGACCCGAGACGGTGATCGGCTTCATCGCCGAACCGGTCGTGGGTGCCACCGCCGGTGCCGTAACCGCGGTGCCCGGCTATTTCGAGCGGATCCGAGAGATCTGCGACCGCCATGGCGTGCTGCTGATCCTGGACGAAGTCATGTGCGGCATGGGCCGGACCGGCACGCTGCATGCCTCGGCGCAGGAGGGCGTGGCGCCCGACATCATGACCATCGCCAAGGGCCTGGGCGGCGGCTACCAGCCGATCGGCGCCATGCTGTCGAGCCGCAGGATCGACGACGCGATTCGCGCCGGCAGCGGCGCGTTCCAGCACGGCCATACCTATCTGGGCCACGCGACCGCCTGTGCCGCGGCCCTCGCGGTCCAGCAGACCATCCGCGAGGAGCGGCTGCTGGACGCGGTCCGGGCTCGCGGCCGGGATCTCGCCCAGGCGCTGACCGAGCGTTTTGGCAACCACGCCCATGTCGGCGACATCCGGGGCCGCGGCTTGTTCATGGGGCTGGAGCTGGTTCGCGACCGCGCGGGCAAGACCCCGTTCGATCCGGCGCTGAAGCTGCATGCCCGCGTCAAGGCCGAGGCGATGGCGCGCGGCCTGATGTGCTACCCGATGGGCGGTACGATCGACGGCCGTCAGGGCGACCATGTGCTGATCGCCCCCCCTTACATCATCACGCCCGACGAGATCGGCGAACTGACCGACAAGCTGGGCCTGGCGGTCGAGGCCGCCATCGCCGGGCTGCCGGCCCAACCATAACCAACCCACGTCCTTAAACAGGGGGCATCATGCACAGGATGATACGAGGCGCCGTCGCGGCGCTCGCGATGAGCTGCGTCTTCACGGCAGCACAGCCGGCCAAGGCCGGGACCTTGGAGACCGTGCGCCAGCGCGGCAACCTCAAGTGCGGCGTCAACACCGGCCTGCCGGGATTCTCCTACCTCGACAGCAAGGGCAAGTGGCTGGGCCTCGACATCGACCTGTGCAGCGCGGTCGCAGCCGCGGTGCTGGGCGACGCGACCAAGGCCAGCTACGTGCCGCTGACCGCCGCGGCCCGCTTCACCGCGGTTCAGACCGGCGAGGTCGACATGCTGGTGCGCAACTCGACCATCACCCTGCAGCGCGACACGGCGCTGGGCCTGCAATATGCCGGCATCAACTTCTATGACGGCCAGGCGGTCGCGGTGCCGAAGGCGCTCAAAGTCGCCAAGATGGAGCAGCTGAAGGGCACGACGATCTGCATCGCCCAGGGCACGACCCACGAGCTGACGCTGTCGGACTGGTTCCGCGGCCACAAGCTCGACTACAAGCCGGTGGTGTTCGAGAACCAGGACCGCATGTACGAGGCATTCTTCGCCGGCCGTTGCGATGCCATGACCCAGGATTCCTCGGCGCTCGCCGCCGCGATCACCTCGGTCTCGGGTCATCCAGACGATTACATGATTCTGCCGGAGCGCATCTCCAAGGAACCGCTCGGCCCGTTCGTCCGCCATGGCGACGACGAGTGGCTGGATGTGGTCCGCTGGTCGCTGATGGCGATGGTCGAGGCCGAGGAACTGGGCATCACCCAGGCGAACGTCGATGACAAGCTGAAGGACGGCGATCCGCGTATCCAGCGCCTGCTGGGCGTCACCGCCGGCAACGGCAAGGCGCTGGGGCTCGACGAAAAATGGGCCTATGCGATCGTCAAGCAGGTCGGCAACTACGCCGACAGCTACGAGCGCAACGTCGGCAAGGCGAGCCCGCTCAAGCTCGACCGCGGGCCGAACGCGCTCTGGACCGCCGGCGGCCTGATGTACGCCATCCCCCTGCGCTGAGTATGGGTGGGGCGACCAGCGGATAGCTGGTCGCCCGCCCGGGATTGGGTCAAGATCGGCGTCATCTTCGACGTCGAACGAGGCCCGGCATGACGGAATCCCCCTCGATCCTGCTGCGCGACGATGCCGACGGCATCGCGACCCTGACCCTGAACCGTCCCGACCAGCGCAACGCGCTGTCCGTCGGGCTGATGACCGTGCTCGAGCGGGCACTCGACGCCATCGCCCAGGACCCGTCGGTCAAGGTCGTCATCCTGGCCGCCGCGGGCCCCGCCTTCTGCGCCGGCCACGATCTGCGCGAAGTGCGGGCCGACCAGCGGCGCGAGGCCTATGAAGCCCTGTTCGCCCAATGCTCCCGGCTGATGGTGAAACTCGTGCGGTTGGCCAAGCCGGTCATCGCCCGGGTCCATGGCGTCGCGACGGCCGCTGGCTGCCAACTGGTCGCGAGCTGCGATCTGGCGGTGGCCGCCGACGGCGCCCGCTTCGCCACGCCCGGCGTCAATATCGGCCTGTTCTGCTCGACCCCGATGGTCGCCCTGAGCCGCAATGTCGCCCGCAAGCAGGCGATGGAGATGCTGCTGACCGGCGACATGATCCCGGCCGACCGGGCGCGCGAGATCGGCCTCGTCAACCGCGTCGTGCCGGCGGTCGAACTCGAAGCAGCGACGCTGGCGCTGGCCCGGCAGATCGCATCCAAGAGCCCGCTGACCGTCGCGATCGGCAAGGAGGCATTCTACCGCCAAGCCGAGCTGGACCTGGAGGCCGCCTACGCCTATGCCAGCGGGGTGATGACACGCAACATGCTGGCGCGCGACGCCGGCGAGGGCATCGACGCCTTCCTCGCCAAGCGCGCGCCCCGATGGACCGGCGAATGAACCACGATACCTACAGCGACGATTATCTGCGCGGTGTGCTGCGCCGGACCAAGACCATTGCCATGGTCGGCGCCAGCCCGAATTGGAACCGGCCCAGCTTCTTCGTGATGAAGTACCTGCAGTCGAAGGGATTCCGCGTCATCCCGGTCAATCCCCGCGCGCTGGGCGAGGAGATCCTGGGCGAAAAGGTCGTGGCCTCGCTCTCCGACGTGGCGGTGCCGGTCGACATGGTCGATGTGTTCCGCGCCAGCGACGCCGCTCCTGCCATCGTCGAGGATGCGATCCGGATCGGCGCCAAGACGGTCTGGATGCAGATCGGCGTGCGCCATGACGAGGCCGCCGCCCGCGCCGAAGCAGCCGGGGTCGAGGTCGTGATGAACCGGTGCCCGAAGATCGAATATTCCCGCCTGTGCGGCGAGCTCGGCTGGAGCGGCGTCAACACCGGCATTCTGTCGAGCCGGCGGCGCAAACAGGTATGAGCGACGGGGCAACGCAGGCATGAGCCAATAGCAACCTGAAAAATCCGCCCGGCATGTAATTTGCTGCACTGCAACATACGGATCCATCTGCCGGATCCGAACATTGAGTGCACGATCATGAACCAGCTCCGTCGCCGCATCGGTCCACGCCTTGCCGCATTCTCCGCCCTGTGTGCGGATCACCATACCGACGTCAGCCAGGCGGTGCGGGCGGTGCTCATCGTATCGGCGATCGTTCTCGCCGTCCTCGCCGCACTGCTGCAGGCGCTGATCCAGCATCCGCTGCCGCCGATCACGGCGGACCTGATCAGCAATGCCGCCTTCACCGGCTTCGAGCCGATGGCGGCGCCACCCAGCATGACGGGCCAGCCGCCGGTCGATGCCGGCGCGATCGTCAGCGGCATGTTCCTGGCCGTCGCCATCATCACCGCCGCCTTCGCCGGTCTGGCGTTCCTGATCGATTGCGTCACCCAGGCCGTGGCAATTGCCCATCGTTTGAGCATGGCCCGCAAGCTGCCCGAGGCCGAAGGCGGCGACTAGGAAGCCGGGTCGGTCGCGAGTTTGCGTTGATCTGAGAGATCGGCCCGGAACACCACCCACTCTCAAACTTGAGCGGCGCGCCACACGGCGGCGAATAGCGCTGCGACAACGAGCGGGGCAATGGGCAATCCCACGATTGCGAGGGAGATCGTGGCTGGCAGCGCGTAGCCCGCGAAGACGGTAACCTTCTCCCACGGCAGCCAGCCTCGCCGTAACGCTTCGTTGGTCAGCCACACCAGTGGGAACGCCAGTATGGTCAGATCGTAGAAATGCAGCCACGGACTGCACAGCATCGCTGCGACACAGATCAATGCACCCTCGGCGCCGGCCCCGGGCCGCCGCCGGGCCGCCGCCCATACGCATACGCACACGGCCAAGGCAGTGGTGACCTGTAACGCCGCTGCTACCGCCGGCAAGGCACCCAGCACGAGCGCCGCGCCCGCCACGGTCGGAATGTTGATCGCCAACTCGTCCCCGATCTCGATGGCTTTTCTGGCAAGCGGCAAGATGTTGATGAATGCGACCCATACATCAACGCCGAACAGGTCGACCGATAGCGCCACTAACATGCCGACGGTCAATGCGGCTGTCGCCGCAACGCGCCACCGTCCGGCAGCGATCAGGGCAATTGGTACGACCAGCCCGAGTTGCGGCTTGACCGCAAGACAGCCGTAGCAGATGCCCGCCAACACCGGCCGGCGGTCTAGGGAGCGCGCGGCGACGGTGAAGAGTGCCGCAGCCAAAACCGAGGACTGACCACTGGCCGCACTCATCCAGGTGGCGGGAAACGCGGCAGCGATCAGCCACGCCGAACGAACACGCGGGAGTACCGGCCCGATCGCGGCAAAAAAAGCAGTGCCGGTGGCGACAATCCAGGCGACAGCAGACCACCAGAACGGCAGCAACCCCAGCGGCAGGCACACCAGCAGGAAGATAGGGGGATAAAAGAACGCTGCCCAGCCGACGTTTTCCAGTCCGGGAGCAGTTCGCTCGATGGCATAATGTTCTATCGGCCTGTAGGCGCCGATAGGGTCGTGCTGGAGCGTTAGTTTCGAGGCCGCCCAGAAGCTGCGAAAATCGATGGCCAGACGTTCGCCGCCCATGACGATGCTAACGGCGATGCCGACTGCCATAAGCGTAAGCAGGATTGTAGCGTATGCGCGAACGCGTTCCGCCGTGAGCCACCGCGCGTCCCTGACATAATTCCTGAACACATCACCTCCGGCTGATCATGTAACGGCCTTGCACGCAAAATATTGAACTCGCGCACCAACGCCAGCTGACCGTCACGGAAAGCCATAGCGGGACGTCGCTGATCGGCGAGAAGGAGGCGTGTCTGGCCTGGATGGGCGGCATGGTTTCCCCGGATGGTCGCGAAGCGAACGCGGTACGCGCGGAAAGGTAGGCCGCGACCCGTT
>NZ_DASZBY010000061.1:0-3117 GCF_035943795.1 Aliidongia sp.
GTTCTGAGCCAGCGTGCGCTGGACGATGCGGGTCAAGACCGGATCGTCGAAGCCGGTCCACCAGCTGTCGAGCGGCGGCGTGGTTGCCGGTCGTGCCGCGACCGCGCTTTCGCTGTGGAACGGCTGCAGCGTCGCGGCCGGCGCCCGGTAGTCGGGACCGACCACGGTGCAGGACTCCACCAGAAGTCCCAACGCCAAGAAACCAACCCCGCGACCGAGACCCCGCGTCGCCCTGTTGTCCGCCCCGTCCATTGCGTCGCTCCCGCTTTCCAATTCCAACACGCTACTTGCATGACGATAGTTACTGCTATATATGACTTTCATGATGATATCAACAAGGGCGGGGCTTCCATGCGGCACAAGAGCTTCGGCGACATGCACTGCGCCGTCGCCCGCAGTCTCGAGCGGGTCGGCGAGTGGTGGAGCATCCTCATCCTGCGCGACGCGTTTCAGGGGCTGACCCGCTTCAGCCAGTTCCAGGAAAGCCTGGAGATCGCGCCCAACATGCTGACGCGGCGGCTGAACGCGCTGGTCGCGGCCGGCCTGCTGGAGCGCCACCGCTACAGCAGGCGTCCGCCGCGGGACGAATACCTGCTGACGGAGCGCGGTCGCGACTTCCGTCCCGTGCTCTGGGCGCTGGTCGACTGGGGCAACAAGCATTTTTCCCCCGACGGCCACACCATCGACATCGTCGAGACCGAGACGGGCCGGATCGCCGAGCCGATGCTGATCGATCGCCACAGCGGCCATGCCCTGCAGGCCCCAGAATTCCGGACGGTCGCGGGACCGGCCGCCAATGACCGGGTGCGCGCACGCCATGGCGTGTTCGCGGCCCCGCAGAACGGAGCGAAATCATGAGCAGCCAAGTGATCGATCGGGGCGTCGTGACACTGCCGCCCAAGACCGCGACAGGCACGCGGAAGCGCCTGCTGCTGGGCGGTGCTGCGGTGCTGATCGTCGGGGCGGCGGCGTGGTACGGCCATGACTGGTGGACCGTCGGACGCTTCGTCGAAAGCACCGACGACGCCTATGTCGGCGGCGACGTCACGGTCATAGCACCCAAGGTCTCGGGCTTCGTGACCGGGGTCGCGGTGACCGACAACCAGGCCGTCCATGCCGGCGACCTGCTGGTCAGGCTCGACGACCGGGACTATCGCGCGGCCCTGGCCAAGGCGGACGCCGCCGTCGCCGGGCAGCAGGCCACGCTCGCCAACCTCGATGCGACCCGCCGGCTGCAGCAGGCGCTGATCGCCCAGGCCCAGGCCGGCATCGCCGCGGCGGACGCCGAAATCACCCGTGCCCGCGACGATCAGGTGCGGTTCCGCGACCTCGCGGCCCATGCCGCCGCCTCGGTTCAAACGGCACAAAGGGCCGATGCCGACTACAAGCAGGCGCTCGCCGCCGGCGACAAGGCCAAGGCGGCCGCCGATGCGGCTGTGCGCCAGCTCGATGTGATCGACACCCAGAAGCGCCAGGCCGACGCGGCGCTCGCCGGCGCGGTCGCCGACCGCGACACGGCCCGGCTCAATCTCGGCTATACCGAATTGCGGGCGCCGATCGACGGCACGGTCGGCAATCGCAGTGCGCGGCTGGGCGCCTATGCCACGATCGGGGCGCAGTTGATCTCGATCGTGCCGGCGCGGGGGCTGTGGGTCGATGCCAACTTCAAGGAAAACCAGCTGGCCCGCATGAAGCCGGGGCTGACAGCGACCATCTCGGCCGACGTGCTGCCGGGCGAGGCGTTCCATGGCCATGTGCTCAGCCTGGCGCCAGCGACCGGCGCCCAATTCAGCGTGCTGCCGCCGGAAAACGCGACAGGCAACTTCACCAAGATCGTGCAGCGCGTGCCGGTGCGCATCCTGCTCGACGGCGACGCCTCGCTGTTGGGCCGCCTGCGTCCGGGCCTGTCCGTCACCGCCGATATCGACGAGCGCTCCGGCGCCAAGGATGCGCCGTGAGCGCCGTCGCCGTCCAACGGAGCGAGCCCGTCGCCGTACCGCCCACCGAACTGACCGGTGCGGCCAAAATCTTCGCCTTCGGCACCATGTGCGTCGGCATGTTCATCGCCCTGCTCGACATCCAGATCGTGTCGGCGTCGCTGCGCGACATCGGCGGCGGCCTGTCGGCCGGGGCGGACGAGACCGCGTGGGTCCAGACCAGCTACCTGATCGCCGAGATCATCGTGATCCCGCTGTCCGGCTGGATGGCACGCGTGCTGTCGACACGCTGGCTGTTCTGCATCTCGGCGGCCGGTTTCACGGTGACCAGCCTGTTCTGCGGCTGGGCCTGGGACATCCAGAGCATGATCGTGTTCCGGGCGCTGCAGGGCTTCCTCGGCGGCTCGATGATCCCGATGGTGTTCACCTCGGCCTTCGCCTTCTTCAAGGGGCCGAAGATCGTGCTGGCCGCGGCGACCGTCGGCGCGCTCTCGTCGCTGGCGCCCACACTGGGGCCGACGGTCGGCGGCTGGATCACCGACCATTACTCCTGGCACTGGCTGTTCTTCGTGAACTTGGTCCCCGGCATCTTCGTCGCCGTGGCCGTGCCGATGTTCGTCAAGATCGACAAGCCGAACCTGTCGCTGCTCAAGGGTGCCGACTATCCCGGCATGATCCTGATGGCGATCTTCCTGGGCTGCCTCGAATACACGCTCGAGGAGGGGCCGCGCTGGGACTGGTTCGGCGACGAGACGATCCGCACCACGGCCTGGGTCGCCGGTATCGGCGGCATCGCATTCGTCTGGCGCAGCCTCAGCTACGAGAACCCGGTGGTCGATCTGCGCGCGCTGAAGAGCCGGAACTTCGCACTCGGCTGCTTCTTCTCGTTCATCACCGGCATCGGCATCTTCGCGACCATCTACCTGACACCCGTGTTCCTGGGCCGGGTCCGCGGCTTCAGCGCGCTGCAGATCGGCCTCGCCGTGTTCACGACCGGCATCTTCCAGGTCAGCGCCATCCCGCTCTATACCTATCTCGGCAAGCGGATCGACCTGCGCTGGCTGATGATGTTCGGCCTCGCCTGCTTTGCCGCCAGCATGTGGAACTTCACGCCGATCACCCATGAGTGGGGCTGGCGCGAGCTGCTGCTGCCCCAGGCGCTGCGCGGCTTTTCCCAGCA
>NZ_DASZBY010000062.1:0-50329 GCF_035943795.1 Aliidongia sp.
CGTCGGACCGCCATTCTCGGCAAAGACGAAGAGTCGCGTCGACAGCGTCGCGGTCGCAGGAAACGGCCCGAGGTCATTGTGGACCTCCGGTGTGTAATTGCCGATGAACTCCAGCGTGACATCCTGAAGCGCGCCCAAGGCCGTGTTGAACGGCAGCGCCTTGACGTCGAACGGGGTGAAATCGCCCAAGCTCTCGACGAGGTTCGGAATGTTCTGCACGACCACCCCGGCCCGGGCGGGCATGGCGATCGAGGCGAACAACATCAGCGGAACGGCAACGACACCAAGACGAATCATGGCCTCATACCCCTGTCGGACATCGGAAAGATTTTGCGCTTGTTCGCTAAAGTTTGTCGAGAACCGCTGGTTAAATTCAAGACATTCCTACGGGCGGCTGATGAACTGATCGCCAACACGATGGGTGATCCGCGACGCCAAGACGGAAGCCGGCGCGGTAAACCCTGAAGGCGACTATGCAGGAGAACGGCAGGACACACCTGCGATCTCGATCACATCTCCGGCATTTCCGATTTGGATGCCGACTGGTGCCGCGGTGGTCGAGGCAGAAGTGATTTTTACTCATGAATCCCCTGATATAAGCGCAGCAAAATCACTGACCGGCCCATGCGATAACCCCTGTTATCGAAGGCGGTCGATCGAGAGGGCCGCCATACAAGGAGTCTCCAGCATGTATGCCATCACCGGAATTACCGGCCAGGTCGGCGGGGCCACCGCCCAGGCTTTGCTGGACGCCGGCCACACAGTCCGCGCCGTGGTGCGCCATGCGGACAAGGGCCAGCCGTGGGCCGACAAGGGCTGCGAGATCGCGGTCGCCGACCTTACCGACGTCGCGGCGCTAACCGCGGCCTTCACCGGCGTCGAAGGCGTCTTCCTGATGACGCCGCCGAACTACGATCCGGAGCCCGGCTTTCCGGAAACCCGTGCGAACCTGGCAGGCATCCTGACGGCCCTGACGGCGGCGCGGCCGGCGAAGCTGGTGTTCCTATCGACCGTCGGCGCCCAGGCCGAGCAGCCGAACCTGCTCAACAATTCCAAGATCACGGAAGACGGCCTGCGCACGCTGCCGCTGCCGGTCGCTTTCCTGCGCGCTGCCTGGTTCATGGAGAACGCGGCCTGGGACGTGGCCGCGGCGAAGACCGGGACCGTCCCCAGTTTCCTGCAGCCGCTGGATCATCCGATCCCGATGGTCGCCACCGCCGACATCGGCCGGACTGCGGCCGACCTGCTGGGCGAGAGTTGGAGCGGCACGCGCATCGTCGAGTTGGAAGGTCCCCGCCGCTATGGTGCCAACGACATCGCCGCCGGCTTCGCCACGGCATTCGGCCATCCGGTCGCAATGCAGGAAGTGCCGCACGAGACCTGGGAGTCGCTGTTTCGCGCCCAGGGCATGAAGAACCCCCTGCCGCGCATCCGGATGATCGACGGCTTCAATGAAGGTTGGATCGATTTCGAGGGCGGTGATGCCCAGAAGCGGATCGGGCGGATCACCTTGGAAACGGTGCTCCAGGGCCTGGTCGACGCCGGCCGCTGAACCGGCGTCAGGAAGCGAACACCACCGTCTTGCTGCCGTTCAGCAGCACGCGGTCGTCCAGGTGATAGCGCACCGCGCGCGCCAGCACCCGCCGCTCGATGTCGCGCCCGATGCGGATCAGGTCCTCCGGCGTGTCGCTGTGGCTGATCCGCTCGACGTCCTGCTCGATCAGCGGCCCTTCGTCGAGGTCGGCCGTCACATAATGCGCCGTGGCGCCGATCAGCTTGACGCCACGGGCATGGGCCTGATGGTAGGGCTTCGCGCCCTTGAACCCCGGCAGGAAGGAATGATGGATGTTGATGCAGCGTCCGGCCAGCTTGCCGGCAAGATCGTCCGACAGCACCTGCATGTAGCGGGCGAGCACGACGAGGTCGGTTCCGGTCTGCTGCACCAGATCCCAGATCCGGGCCTCCTGGGCGGCCTTGGTCTCGCGCGTCGCCGGCAGGTGATGGAAGGGGATCGCGCCGAAATCCATGTCCGCATAGGTTTCGCGCGGATGGTTGGCGACGATCGCGGTCGGCGTCATCGCCATCTCGCCGATCCGCCAGCGATACAGCAGGTCGGTCAGGCAATGATCGAACTTGGAAACGAGTAGCATGACCCGCCGCTTTTCGGCCTGATCGCGCAGGCTCCAATCCATCGCGAACCGGTCGGCGCAAGGGCGGAAGGCCTGGCGCATGTCGTCGAGCGGCCGGTTCTCCGCCACCGGATTGAACATGATGCGCATGAAGAAGCGATCGGTTTCGGTATCGTCGAACTGCTGCGCTTCGAGGATGTTGTTGCCGCTCTCGAACAGATGGGCAGCGACGGCGGCGACGATGCCGGGGCGGTTTGGACAGGACAGGGTCAGGATGTAGCGCGCAGCGGGCATGAAGGTTTCTCTCGGCGACCGAGCCGTTCCGCCGCGGGTCTAGGAGATCAGCGCTTGCGTCGGAGCGGTGCCAGTGCGCGTTCGCCGACGCCGCGGGCGGCTGCGATCAGCACGATGCCCATGGTCAAGACCATCAACCAGATAAGACCGCCGATACCGCGCATGTCCTGCTCCTGCGCCAAGCCGCTATGCCGATCGGAAGCCTGCGCCCCGCCGGGTTTACAACCCCTTTAGAAGGCACCTTGCCGCGATCCGATGCAAGTCCTTCGACGCGGATGGGCCGCGCGCCTGGGGACTGTCGCGGACTGGGGCTCGTCATGGTGCCGGGCCGTCTCATCCGGGGACCCGCCGGAGCGCTTTGCGCCGGGGCCGACCTTTCGCCTACATTGGCGGCTCCGAGCAAACGAACCGGCAGGCCCCAGCGGTGACACGCGTCCCGGCGACCTTCGATTTCCTGTCCTCGACCATCAGCCGCCTCAAGCTGCGGCAGATGTCGCTGGTGCTGGCGCTGATCGAGACCAGGAACCTGCATCGCGCGGCCGAGAGCCTGAACCTGTCCCAGCCGGCCGCCACAAAGCTGCTGCAGGAAATTGAGCGCACCCTGGGCGTCAGCCTGTTCGATCGCCAACCGCGCGGCATGGTGCCGACGGTCTATGGCATGGCCGCCGCCCGCCATGCCCGCCTGCTGCTTCGCGACCTGCATCGGTTGCAACAGGAGATGGAGGGCTTGAAGCGCGGCATTGCCGGCACCGTCCATCTGGGCTCGGTCATGGCCGCGGTGCCGCGGTTGATCGCCGGGGCGCTGGCGTCGATCAGCCAGCAGCATCCGACCCTGCGCGTCTCGCTATTGACGGATACGAGCGACGCGTTGCTGGCGGAACTGCATGGTGGCCGCTTGGATGTCGTGGTCGGCCGTCCGATCAGCAAGCGGGATCGCGACAGCCTGACCTGGGAGCCCCTGCTCGACGAAGAGATCCGGATCGTCGTCGGCGCGAACAATCCGCTGCTGGCCCGGCGCGGGCTGACGCTCGCCGACCTCGCCCAGGAGAACTGGGTGATGCAGCAGGATACGACCCCGATGCGCCATACGATCGAGGCCGCCTTCGCCACGGCCGGGCTCGACCTGCCGCGCCATTCGGTCGAGACCGTCTCGATGCTGGCAACCGCGAGCCTGCTGGCCCAGACCGGCATGGTCGGCTCGGTGCCGGACAGCATCGCCAGCTATTTCATCGCCCTCGGCACCCTCGCCGAACTGCCGGTCGAACTGCCGGCCGGCATGGAGCCGTGCGGCCTCATCACCCTCGCCGACCGCCCGATCGGCCCTGCGCTCGAATGCCTGATGACGACGCTTCGCAGCACGGCCCATCAGCTCCGCATCACCTCGGAACCGCTCGAGCCCATGCCCTGACCCTTGCGATCCGAAAACGTGATCGCATGATGTCATCTTCCGATTAGCCGACGGCAAGAACTCTCGCGATACTGCGTCATTCGATGGATCCACCGATCCTTCGCGATAACGAAATCAACGCAGCCCCGCCCCGGACCAACCGGACGTGGAAGCCGCGTACGAGGGAGTGAACCGATGTCCGCATCCACCAGACCCGTTGTCGCGCTGACGCTCGGCGACGCTTCCGGCATCGGACCCGAGCTGGTGGCGAAGCTGCTGTCACGCCCCGATGTCGTCGCGGCCGCCCGGATCGTGCTGGTCGGCGACCCCTGGGTCTGGGCGGAGGGGCAGCGGGTCGCGAACCTGACGCCGACGGTGCGGCCGATCGAGAACTGGGCCGCGGCCAAGACGGGCGGCGACGATCTGCCGATGTTCCTGGCGACCGATACCGTCGCCCAGGCCGACATCGTCCCGGGCCGGATGACCGCCGCGGCCGGTCGCGGCGCCCGCGCGGCGCTGACGCTCTGCCTCGACGCATTCACCCGGCACGACATCGACGCCATCTGCTTCGCCCCGCTCAACAAGCAGGCCTTGAAGAAAGGCGGCATGGCATTCGAGGACGAGCTGCATTTCTTCGCCGACCACCTGGGCGTCACGTCCTATTTCTGCGAGTTCAACACGCTGGGCACGCTATGGACCTCGCGCATCAGCAGCCATGTGCCGCTGGCCCAGGTGACGACGCTCATCACCAAGGACCGGATCAAGGCGGCGGCGAAACTGACCGGGGAGACCCTGCGCCGCGCGGGTTTCGCCAACCCGCGCATCGGCCTGGCCGCACTCAATCCCCACGGCGGCGACGGCGGCACTTGCGGGCGGGAAGAGATCGACATCATTGAGCCGGCGGCCCGGGAGCTCAACGCCGAGGGCGTGCCGATCCTCGGCCCCTACCCGGCCGACACGATCTTCCTCAAGGCGCGCGACGGGCTGCTCGACGCGGTCGTGACCATGTACCACGACCAGGGGCAGGTCGCGATCAAGCTGCTGGGCTTCGAGAAGGGCGTCACGGTGCAGGGCGGCTTGCCGGTGCCGATCACCACACCGGCCCACGGCACTGCATTCGACATCGTCGGCGCCAACAAGGCGAACGTCGAGGCGACGGCCCAGGCGTTCCTGCTCGCGGCACGCCTCGGCGCCAGCTACCGGGCCGGCAGCGGCATCGCCGCCTGATTTTCGACAAGGACCAAATCGATGAAGATCACCAAAGTCCGTACGCGGGTCTTTGAATGGAAGGGGCATGTCGTTCCGCCCCAAAGCCATTTCTGCACCAACGCCACCGATGCGCTCTATGCCCGCGGCGACGCCATGGGCACGTTCCGCTTCCATGGCTGGACGGTCGTGGAGATCGAGACCGACGAGGGCCATGTCGGCATCGGCAACGTGGCGCTGGCGCCCCGGATCGCCAAGCAGATCATCGATCTCTACCTGGCGCCAATGCTCATCGGCGGCGACCCGTTCGACTATGAATACCATTGGCAGCGCATGTATCGCAGCACGATGGCCTGGGGCCGCAAGGGCATCGGCATGGCCGCGATCAGCGCGGTGGACATTGCGATCTGGGATCTGATGGGCAAGGCAGTGGGCCGGCCCGTGTTCAAGCTGCTGGGCGGGCGCACCAAGGAAAAGATCCCGTGTTACGCCAGCAAGCTCTATCGCACCGATCTCACGGAAATGCAGCGCGAGGCGCAATCCTACGTCGACCAGGGCTTCAATGCCATGAAGATGCGCTTCGGCTACGGCCCGAAGGACGGGCCGGAGGGCGTGCGCAAGAACCTGGACGCGGTCGCAGCACTACGCGAAGTCATCGGCGACGATCGCGACCTGATGCTCGAATGCTACATGGGCTGGAACGTCGAATATGCCCGGCGCATCCTGCCGAAGCTGGAGAAGTTCGAGCCGCGCTGGCTGGAAGAGCCGGTGATCGCCGACGACATCGACGGCTATGCCGAGCTGAACGCCCTGACCAGCATCCCGATCTCGGGCGGGGAGCACGAGTTCACCCCCTACGGCTTCCGGCAATTGCTGGAGCGCAAGGCGGTCTCCGTCATCCAATACGACACCAACCGCGTCGGCGGCATCACGGCGGCCCACAAGATCAATGCGCTGGCCGAGGCGTTCAGCGTGCCGGTCATCCCGCATGCCGGCCAGATGCACAACTACCACCTGACCATGTCCACGCTCGCCAGCCCGATGTCCGAGTTCTTCCCGGTGCACGACGTCGAGGTCGGCAACGAGCTGTTCTACTACATCTTCAAGGGCGACCCGACGCCGGTGAACGGCTTCCTGGATCTGGACGACGACCTGCCCGGCCTCGGCCTCGAGATCTCCGACGAGTACCTGGATCAGTTCGACATCATCGAATAGCGCCACCCGCCATCCGAGAAAAGAGCGCCGTCGACAGGGCGCCGCCTCAAGAGGGAGAAACCCATGTTTCGGCCACGAGCGACCACCAGGGTCTTCGCGCTGCTGTGCGGCCTCAGCTTCCTTCTGTACCTGGACCGGGTCAACCTATCGACCGCCGCGTCCTTCGTGCAAAAGGAATTGAGGCTCAGCAATCTCGAACTGGGCATCGCGTTTTCCGCCTTCGCCTACAGTTACCTGGTGACCCAGATCATCGGCGGCGTGATCGCCGACAAGTTCGGGCCGCGCTGGACCCTGCTCGGCTGTGTGTCGATCTGGGTGGTGACGACGATCGCAACCGGCTTCGTCGGCAGCCTGGCCGCGCTGTTCGCCGTCCGCCTGGCACTCGGCATCGGCGAGGGCGCCGCCCTGCCGGCCGCCGCCCGGGCGATCACCAACTGGTTTCCGGTCGACAAGCGCGGCATGGCCCAGGGCGTCACCCATTCCTTCTCGCGCTTCGGCAACGCGGTGGCTCCGCCGGTCGTGGCCCTGCTGATCACGCTGACCGACTGGCGGACCTCCTTCATCATCGTCGGCATCGGCACCGCAGTGTGGCTCGTCTTCTGGTATCTGGGGTTCCGCGACCATCCGACCGAGGACCCGGGCATCACCCAGGCCGAGCTCGACCGCCTGCCGCCCCGGGCCGAGGTGGCGCCGCAGTCGACCCGCAAGGATCCGATCCCGTGGCGACGCCTGCTGAAGCGCATCGCACCGTCGGCTGCGGTCTATTTCTGCTACGGTTGGACCGGCTGGCTCTATTTCACCTGGCTGCCGAGCTTCTTCCTGCACGCGTACAAATACGACATCAAGAGCTCGTCGATGTTCGTGTCGGGCGTGTTCTTCGCCGGCGTGGTGGGCGATGCGATGGGCGGGATCCTCGCCGACCGGATCTTCAAGCAGACCGGCAGCCTGACCCTCTCGCGCTCGGTCCTGATCTCGGCGACCTTCGTCGCTTCGGCGATCTGCCTCGTGCCAGTGCTGGCGAGCAGCGACCTCACCATCATGACACTCTCGCTCAGCGCCGCGTTCTTCTTCATCGAAATGTCGATCGCGCCGATCTGGATGGTGCCGATGGACGTGGCGCCGGCCTATGCCGGCACGGCGAGCGGCATCATCAACGCCGGGTCGGCGGTGGCGGGGATCGTCTCGCCGATCCTGTTCGGCTTCATCATCGACCGGACCGGCAGCTGGACCGCCCCGTTCGTCGGCTCGGTCGTCTTGCTGCTGCTCGGCGCGGTCTTGGCTTTTACCATCCGGCCGGAGGTAAGATTGGGCACGGACGACAACGCGACGCCCGGCGCCCTGCCGGCGGTCGCCCCGCGATGACCCGTGTTGCACAGAACGGAGACCGATAGCATGCCGACCCAACCCCGCTTCCAAGGCGTCTTCCCGGTCGTGCCGACGATCTTCACCGAGACCGGCGAGATCGACCTGCCCGGCCAGAAACGCTGCGTCGATTTCATGATCGATGCCGGCTCGAACGGGCTGTGCATCCTCGCCAACTTCTCCGAGCAGTTCGTGCTGTCGGACGAGGAGCGGGTCACACTGGCCCGTGCGATCCTCGAGCACGTGGCGGGCCGGGTGCCGGTGATCGTCACCACGTCGCATTATTCCTCGCGGCTCTGCGCCGAGCGGTCGCGCCAGGCGCAGGACATGGGCGCCGCGATGGTCATGGTCATGCCGCCCTATCACGGCGCCACGATCCGCGTGGCGGAGCCGGGCATCGAGCAGTTCTTCCGGGCCGTGTCCGACGCGATCACCATCCCGATCATGATCCAGGACGCGCCGGTCAGCGGCACTCCCCTGTCGGCAGCGTTCCTGGCCCGGCTGGCGCGCGAGGTCGAGGCCGTCGCCTATTTCAAGATCGAGACGCCGTTCGCCGCCAACAAGCTGCGCGACCTGATCACGCAAGGCGGCGAGCATGTCGTGGGCCCGTGGGACGGCGAGGAGGCGATCACCCTGCTGGCCGACCTCGACGCGGGCGCCACCGGCGCCATGACCGGCGGCGGCTATCCGGATGGATTGGCGCCGATCGTGCGCGACTATCTGGCCGGCGACCGCGATGCGGCCCAGCGCGGCTACGACCGGTGGCTGCCGCTCATCAACTACGAGAACCGGCAATGCGGGCTGCTGGCGGCCAAGGCGTTGATGCAGGCCGGCGGCATCATCGCCAGCGACGCGCCGCGAGCGCCGATCGCCCCGCTGCACCCGGCGACGCGCACCGGCCTGATCGAGATCGCCCGCAGGCTCGACCCGCTGGCATTGCGCTGGGCGAAATGACGGCTCAGCCGGGCGCCGGCCCCCTCACCGCCGCCACCTCGCGCACCAGTTTGTTGGCGATTGCGGTGGCAAAGGTCGCAAAGCTGGTCGCCGAGACCAGGAAGGCCCCCGGCCCGCCGATGACGTTTTCGCGGTAGTAGCGGTCCAATTCCGGTTCGACCGCCAGGATCAGCAGCCCGTTGATGGTGATGCCGGCCGCGACCGCCTCGTCGCGCGCCAGATGCGCCATGCGGCCGCTGTTGTTGCTGCCGTCGCCCGAGACGTCGATGATCCGACGCTCCGCGCCATAGGGCGCGCTCGCGAGCAGGTCCATGGCAAAGGCGATGGCGCCGCTGATCGAGGTGCTGCCTTCGTCGAGCCGGTCGCTCGCCTCGATCCGGTCGGCCAGCGCCTGCGACGCGGCCTCGCTGTCGATCAGCGTCCAGGCCACCACCAGATGCTGGGATCGCGCACCGGCCCATTGCACGTAGGCGACGGCGATCGAATGCTTCGGGCCGCTCAGCAATGCCGCCTGAACCAACGGGCTGCGGAACGCGGCGGCATAGCCCGATTGCTGCAGGCGGAAGCGCGCTTCGTCGACGCTCGAGGAGATGTCGACCGCCAGCACCAGCGCCACGTCGACGGCGCGATCGACGCGGGCCGCGCCCCCAAGCCCGAGGCAGATCAGGATCAGAACGGATCGCCGCAGCATCGCCCCTACCTCGCGTTCCGGCCGATAGCGTCGCACATTATGCGTGACAGGCCACGTCTTCTGCCGGTAGCGTCACGCCCATGATCGCCGCCCGGACCTATTATGCCCGATTTTATCCCCGCTACATCGCTGGCGGGACCGGGAGCGCGTGACCTAGACGAACGAAAACGCGAAATCCGAAGAGCCGCCAGTCTGCCTGGCGGCTTTTTTTGTGCCGCCGGCACGACCATCACCAGGAGTGCCGACCCGTGCCGCATACCACCGACGATCTGCGCATCCGCGAGATCACCGCACTCGTTCCCCCGGTCACGCTGATCGACGAGTTGCCCCGGAACGAAACCGTCACCGCGACGGTGACGAACGCCCGGCGTGCCGTGCATCGCATCCTGCACGGCCAGGACGACCGGCTGGTCGTCGTGATCGGCCCGTGTTCGATCCATGATCCGGTCGCCGCGCGCGACTACGCCGAACGGCTGCTGGGCGAGCGCCGGCGCCTTGGCGACGCGCTCGAAATCGTCATGCGCGTCTATTTCGAGAAGCCGCGCACCACGGTCGGTTGGAAAGGCCTGATCAACGACCCGCGGCTCGATGGCAGTTTCCGGATCGACGAGGGCCTGCGCAGCGCCCGCAATCTGCTGCTCGACATCAACCGCATGGGCCTGCCGGCCGGCTGCGAGTTCCTGGATACGATCTCGCCGCAATACATGGCCGACCTCGTCGCCTGGGGCGCCATCGGCGCGCGCACCACGGAAAGCCAGGTGCATCGCGAGTTGGCGTCCGGCCTCAGCTGTCCGATCGGCTTCAAGAACGGCACCGACGGCGGCGTGCGCGTCGCGGTCGATGCGGTGACCGCCGCCTCGCACCCGCATCATTTCATGGCCGTCACCAAGGAAGGCCGCGCCGCCATCGCGGCCACCACGGGCAACGAGGATTGCCACGTCATCCTGCGCGGTGGCAAGGCACCGAACTACGATGCCGCCAGCGTCGAGGCCGCCTCGGCCGAAGCGACCCGTTCCGGCCTCGCCCCGCGGATCATGATCGATGCGAGCCACGCCAACAGCAGCAAGAAGCCCGAGAACCAGCCGCAGGTCGTGGATGCGATCGCGGCCCAGGTCGCGGCCGGCGACCGCCGCATCATCGGCGCCATGATCGAAAGCCACCTGGTCGCCGGCCGCCAGGACCTGGTCCCCGGCCAGCCGCTGGTCTATGGCCAGAGCATCACGGACGGCTGCATCGACTGGGCGACCTCGGTCACCGTGCTGGAAACACTGGCCGATGCGGTGCGGCAACGCCAGCGGTCGAGGGCGGCGTGAGCCTCAAGGACGGAAGAGTTGAACGGATAGAGCTCCAGCCCACTCAATTCGCCAGCCGCTCGATCATCAGGTCCAGGAGCGCCCGCAACCGCGCCAGGCGTTTCAGATCGCGGTGATAACCGACCCAGGTGTCCCGCCCGGGCGGTGCCTCGCCGAGGTCGATGCGCTCGACCCCCGGCAGCCCGTCGCCCAGCGGGCGGGGCAGCACGGCCACACCGGCGCCGCGGGCGCACATCCGGGCCTGAATGTCGCGGTTGTTGCTGCGCGAGACGACATGGGCGTTCGGCAGCATGCGGGCCAGCCAGACCGCGTCGGGCATGCCGCCAAACGCCGTGTCCATGGTGATGAGTGGCGTGCCCGTGCCGTCGCCGGCACGCGGCGGCGCCAGGCCGGCCTTGAGATAGACGCCATAACCGATATGCATCAGACGGCGTGAGACGACCTCCGGTTCGTCGAACGGCTTGATCCGGAACACCATGTCGGCCTCGCGCCGGGGCAGGCTGTAGAGCCGCGCGTCGGTCAGCAATTCGACGACGACGCGCGGCTGCAGCGTCGCGAATTCGGCCAGCACCGGCGTCAGCAGATGCACGCCGAACCAGTCGGACGACGAGAGCCGCAGCATGCCGTCGAGCTGCCGGTCCTGGCCGGCCAGCTGGCGCTCGAACGCCAGGGCCTCCTCCTCGATGCGCTCGGCATGGGACAGCACGGCGGCACCCTCGTCGGTCAGCACGAAACCCTCGCCGGTGCGCTGAAATAATGTCTGGCCGACCGCCTGCTCCAAGGCGCGCAGGCGACGCCCCATGGTCGGCTGGCTCTGCCCCAGCTTCCGCGCGGCGGCGCCCAGCGTGCCTTCGCGCGCGATGGCCAGGAATATCCGCAGATCGCTCCATTCCATCGATAGCACCTTCCATTCATTTCTGAATGGAATTCGTGCAGTATCGTTCGTTTCCAAACAAGCCTTTAATACCGAAATTAGGGAGCAGGACAAGCCAACCAACCCAAAGGAACGCACCATGGCCACGGATACCCTGATGACGGCGGCAATTCTCGAGACCCATGGCGCGGTCTTCCGCGTCGCCCCGATCGCACGGCCGGTCGCGGCCGCCGGCCAGGTCCTGGTCCGCATCGAGGCCAGCGGCGTCAACCCGCTCGACACCAAGATCCATGCCGGCGAGGCGGCCCATGCCCGCCACCCGCTGCCGGCCATCCTGGGCATCGATCTCGCCGGCGTGGTCGAGGCGGTCGGCCCCGGCGTCAGCGGGTTCCGCCGCGGCGACGAGGTCTATGGCATGACCGGTGGCGTCGGTGGCCTGCAGGGCTCGCTCGCCGAATACGCCGCGGTCGACGCCCGCCTGCTGGCGCCGAAGCCCGCGAACCTCAGCATGCGCGAGGCTGCGGCCCTGCCGCTGATCTTCATCACCGCCTGGGAAGGGCTGGTCGACCGTGCCAAAATCCAGGCCGGCCAGAAGGTGCTGGTCCTGGGCGGTGCCGGCGGCGTCGGCCATGTTGCGGTCCAGATCGCCCATGCCCTGGGTGCGGAGGTCTTCGCCGTCGATTCGGCGACGAAAGCGGAATTCCTGATCCAGTTGGGCGCCAAGCCGATCGATTATCGCGCCATGACGGTCGAGCAATATGTCGCCCATCACACTGGTGGACGCGGCTTCGACCTCGTCTACGACACGGTCGGCGGCGCCACGCTCGACGGCGCATTCCAGGCGGTCGGCCGCTTCGGCCACGTCGTCAGCTGCCTCGGCTGGGGCACCCATGCGCTTGCGCCGCTGTCGTTCCGGGCCGCGACCTATTCCGGCGTGTTCACCTTGCTGCCGATGCTGACCGGCGAAGGGCGCGAGCATCATGGCGAGATCCTGCGCGAGGCGACGCGGCTGGTCGAAGCCGGCAAGGTCGCGCCCCAACTCGATCCGCGCCGTTTCACGTTGGAAACGGTGGCCGACGCCTACCAGGCGATCCGGAACGGCGGCCTCGCCGGCAAGCTCGTGGTCGACGTCCGCTAAGCCCACCGCACCCCGCCCCTGCGCGATCAAGACTCCCGCCCCACCCCCGCGATCCGCTATAGAACGGGGCCGCCGACCGGCCTTGCGAGTCGGCGGCACGGGTGGGGCTTCGGAGCACGGCATGACGGTTGCCATCGACATGGGAAACACGGCGGCGGGTCCGGCGGCGACGCTCGACCTGGAGGAGCTGCTGGCGACCCGCTTGTTGGTGCAGGGCAACTCGGGCTCCGGCAAGTCGCACCTGCTGCGCCGGCTGATGGAGCAGAGCGCGCCCTGGGTGCAGCAGGCGGTGATCGATCCGGAAGGCGATTTCGTCAGCTTGGCCGACAAGCACGGCCACATGGTGATCGATGCCGCCGCCCATACCGAGGCCGGGCTGCAGCGCGCCGCCGAACGGGTGCGCCAGCATCGCGTGTCGGTCGTGCTGAACCTCGAAAACCTCGATACCGAACTGCAGATGCGCCACGCCGCCGCCTTCCTGGGCGGGCTGTTCGATGCGGAGCGCGATTTCTGGTACCCAATGCTGGTCGTGGTCGACGAGGCCCAGCTGTTCGCGCCTGCCGCCGCCGGCGAGGTGTCGGACGAGGCGCGCAAGGTGTCGCTGGGCGCCATGACCAACCTGATGTGCCGCGGCCGCAAGCGCGGGTTGGCCGGCGTGATCGCGACCCAGCGCCTGGCCAAGCTCGCCAAGAATGTCGCGGCCGAGGCGTCCAATTTCCTGATGGGCCGCACCTTCCTCGACATCGACATGGCGCGCGCCGCCGACCTCTTGGGCATGGAACGGCGCCAGGCCGAGATGTTCCGCGACCTGGAGCGCGGGCATTTCATCGCGCTGGGCCCGGCCCTATCGCGCCGGCCGCTGCCGCTGAAGATCGGCACGGTCGAGACCGCGACGCGCGGCATGAGCCCGAAGCTGATGCCGCTGCCCCAGTCGGCGTCGGAAGACATGCGCGAGCTGATCCTGAGGGCGCCGGAAGCGGAACCGATGCGGACCAGCATCCGCCGAGCAGCCCCGGCGAGCCCGCCGCCCGACATCCTGACCCAGTTGGCCCAGTCGCGTCCGGCACCGTTCGGCGATCGCGGCCGCCCGGCGCCGCGCACGGCCACGCCGGAGGAAGCCGCCGAGACGGCGCGCAAGCTCGACGACGTGCTGCGCCAGGTCGCGGCCGACCCGGATGCGGCGTTCCGCTCGGTCGCCGTGCTGTATCAGGATTTCCTGGTGCGCTGCCGGATCCACAACATGGCCGGCAAGCCGCTCGACATCCCGGCGTTCCGCCGGCGCCTCGCCACCGCGCGCGCCGGCGTCGGTGCCGAGGTCGCGGACAGTCCGGAATGGGCCCAGGCGCTGGCCATCGCCGCCGGCCTGCCCGACGACGTGCAGGGCGTGTTCCTGCTGCTCGCCCGCTCGGCGCTCGACCATCTGCCCTGCCCGTCCGACGGCACGATCGCGCGGGCCTACGGCAGCCGTTCGTTGGGCCGCGCCCGACGGCTGCTGACCTACATGGAGGAACAGGGCTCGATCGTCTGCCGCCAGGACCTGTCGGGCCATCGCATCGTGGCGCTGCCGGAACTCGGCTGGGAAACTGCGCCCGGCGATCCGACCGGGCCCGACGCGGCCGGAGCCAAGCCGGCGGAAGCGCCGAACCAGCTCGCCTGGAAAATTTGATCGGATGAATGCCCTGCCCTCTTGAAGCGCCGGGCATCCTCCCCAAATTCAGTCTCGTTCGGATGCCCAGAAGGGGTTCGAACACATCTGGCGCGCGGACGTCCCGCAGCGGCCGTCTGCGCTCCCATGTTGCTCACACACGAGGATATGGACATGAGTGCTCTCGCCTTCGCGCCCCTTTATCGTTCGGCCATCGGCTTCGATCGGGTCCTGAATCTCCTCCAGGAATCCCAGCAGTCGGCCCCGGCTGACAATTATCCCCGCTACAACATCGAAAAGACCGGTGAGCAGACCTACCGCATCACGCTCGCGGTGGCCGGCTTCTCGCTCGACGACATCACGATCACCGCCCGTCCGAACCAACTCGTCGTCGTTGGCAAGCGCCAGGCCAAGGACGGCGTGCAGTACCTGCACCAGGGCATCGCCCAGCGCGGCTTCGATCGTCGTTTCGAGCTGGCCGACCATATCGAGGTCACCGACGCAGCCCTGGAGAACGGCCTGCTGTCGATCGACCTCAAGCGTGAAGTGCCGGAAGCGTTGAAGCCCCGGACCATCCAGATCATCAGCGGCGCCTCGGCACCGAAGGTGATCAACCAGCAGGCGGCCTGAGCAGGCCCCTGTTGCACAATGCGAGCGCCGCCCGGAGCGATCCGGGCGGCGTTTTTCATGACGGCCGATCCACACGGCCGCACGACCCGAACGAACCCCCAGGGAGGAACCCAACCATGAGCGTCTCGATCCACCAAGCCGCCGTCCCGGCCATTCTGCAGATCCTGGACAGCCTGTCGGCCATCATCGACAAGGCCGCCGCCCATTGCGAGGCGCGCAAGATCGATCCGGCCGTGCTGATCTCCTATCGCCTGGCACCGGACATGTACGCCTTCGCCCGCCAGATCCAGGTGACGACCGACCAGGCCAAGGGCATCACCGCGCGCCTGGCCGGCGTCGAGATGCCGAGCCTGCCCGACGTCGAAACCAGCTTCGACGAGTTGAAGGCGCGCATCGCCAAGGTCGCGGATTTCGTGAAGTCGCTGCCCGCCGCCGAATTCGAGGGCGCCGAGGCGCGCACCATTCCCATGAAGCTCGGCAGCCGTGAGGTGGAATTCACCGGTGCCGACTACCTGTTCGGCTTCGGCCTGCCGAACTTCTATTTCCACGCCGCCGCCGCCTACGACATCCTGCGCCATGCCGGCGTCGCCGTCGGCAAGCGCGACTTCCTGGGCGCCATTCCGATCCGGTAAGCGTGTGATCGCCGACCGTCGGCGCGGGAATGACGAAAGGGTGTGTCCTGCCCGCTACTTCATCGACGCTTCGAGTGTCGCGGCCCAGGTGCCGTCAGTCTTGGCGGCACCCAGATAGCCGTCGATCGCCTGTTTCAGGGCCTGGTCCTTCGGGAAGTACCAGGCCTTGGTCAGGTGGGTGAACGGCCCCGGCACCGCGGCCGCGCACAGCACGCCCGGGTGGCGCTTGGCGATCAGGTCGACCTCGATGCCGTCGGTGACGAACACGTCCGCCTTGTTCTCGACGATCCGGTCGGGGACCGTGAGGTTTTCCGGGTTCACGGTGATGGCGGCCTGGTGAAAGTTGGCGCGGGCGAAAGCCTCGTTGGCCGCGCCCGGATTGACCACCACGCGGGTCGCGGGCTGGTCGATCGCGGCGACGGAGGTGAACTTGTCCTTGTCGGCGCAGCGTACGACCGGCCGCTTGCCGTCTTCGAGCAGCGCCACGGAGAAGTCGCCCTTGGCCGCACGGTCCGGCGTGATGGTGATGCCGCCGATCGCGATATCGAACTTGCCCCCGTCGAAATCGCCCTGCAGCTTCGCCCATTCGGTCGGCACGACCTCGAGCCGCACGCCCAGCTTGCCGGCGAAACCCTTGGCCATGTCGATGTCGGCGCCCTCGTAGCTGCCATCGGCATTGTGGATGGCGAACGGACGATAATCGCCCGGCGTGCCGACGCGCAGGGTCCCGCGCGTCTTGATCGTGTCGAGGGTGATCGGGTCGGCGGCGAGCGCGGAACCGGCCAGGCCGGCGAGCAGCAGAACGGACATCAGGCGGCGCATCAGGCGGCCCCTCCCAGGGCATTGTTTTGATTGGCGCCTAAGATGCCCCGGTCCCGCAGCAGGGGCAATGCGGATCGCGCGGCACGCGTACCGTGTAGAACGAGCTGCCGAGCGCGTCATACATCATCAGCCGCCCGGACAGGCTCTCGCCGATGCCCAGCAGTTCCTTCAGCACCTCGGTCGCCTGCAGGGTGCCGATGACCCCGGCGACCGGGCCCAGGATACCGGCCTCCTCGCAACGGGGCACGGAGCCGGCAGCCGGCGGCTCCGGGAACAGGCAGCGGTAGCAGGGATGGCTCGGCCCGGCATGGGGCTTGAAGGTCGACAGTTGCCCCTCGAACCGCAGCAGCGCGCCCGAGACGAACGGTTTCGCATGGCGCACGCAGGCGTCGTTCACCAGGTAGCGGGTCGCGAAATTGTCGCTGCCGTCGGCGACTAGGTCATAGCGCGCCACCAGATCGTCGACGTTGGCTTGCGTCAGCCGCTCGGGCCACAGATCGAGCGTCACCGCCGGTTCGATCGCGTTCAAGGCCTCGCCGGCGCTGTCGATCTTGCGCCGTCCGATATCCGCGGTCCGGTGGATCACCTGCCGCTGCAGGTTCGACAGCGAGACCGCGTCATCATCGACGATGCCGAGCGTACCGACCCCGGCCGCTGCCAGATAGAGCAGCAGCGGCGATCCCAGTCCGCCCGCACCCACGACCAGGACGCGGGCGGCGAGCAGTCTCGCCTGCCCTTCCTCGCCGACCTCGTCCAGGATCAGATGCCGGGCATAGCGCTCGAACTCGGCATCGTCGAGATCGCGCATCGGCCGGGTCAGAGCCCCTCGAACAGGGGCGTCGACAGGTAGCGCTCGGCGAAGCTCGGGATGATGGCGACGATCAGCTTGCCCTCCATCCCGGGGCGCGAGCCCACTTCGAGCGCCGCCGCCAGCGCCGCGCCGGACGAGATGCCGACCGGTATGCCTTCGAGGCGGGCGACCTCGCGGGCGATCTTGAAGGAGCGGTCGTTGGAAATGCGCACGACCTCGTCGACCTCCTTGGGATCCAGCGTATCGGGCACGAAGCCGGCGCCGATGCCCTGGATCTTGTGCGGACCGGGCGCGCCGCCGGATAGGACGGGGCTGTCCTCGGGCTCGACCGCGATCATCTTGAGGCTGGGGCGGCGCGGCTTGATGACCTGGGAAATGCCGGTGAGCGTACCGCCGGTGCCGACGCCGGAAACCACGACATCGACCAGGCCCGCGGTATCGCCCCAGATTTCCTCGGCCGTGGTCGCGCGATGGATCGCCGGATTGGCCGGATTCTGGAACTGCTGCAGGATGATCGCGTCGCCGATTTCCCTGACCAGTTCCTCGGCGCGGGCGATAGCCCCCTTCATGCCGGCGGCGGCGGGCGTGAGCTCCGTTTCCGCACCCAGCAGCTTCAGCATCTTGCGCCGTTCGACCGACATGCTTTCGGGCATGGTCAGGATCAGACGGTAGCCCTTGGCGGCGCAGACGAAGGCCAGCGCGATGCCGGTATTGCCCGAGGTCGGCTCGACGATCACGGTGGTAGGCTTCAGCCGCCCATCGGCCTCGGCCGCCTCGATCATGGCGCGACCGATGCGGTCCTTGACCGAGGCCAGCGGATTGAAGAACTCGAGCTTGGCCGTGATGTCGGCCTTGACGCCGTACTGGTGGGCCAGCTTGCGCAGCCGGACCAGCGGCGTCGCCCCGATCGTGTCCAGAATGCCGTCATAGATCCGGCCGCGAAAGGGTGGCGTCGAGGACATCAGGTTCTCCTGGCAATTGAGGATCGTATCTGGAAGACACCGATCTGCCACCCCTGCCCGTCATTCCCGCGAAGGCGGCAATCCCGCAAGAGCCGCGTCGGCGGCGACATGAAACTCTATCTCCGCGCTACCGCGCGTAACGCTGGCTCCCGCGTTTGCGGGAATGACGGATATGTGGGGTGGCGAACATCCGCCTGCAAATGCCCCGCCTCACATCGAGCCGGTCGAGCCGTGGCCGCCGTCGCCGCGCTCGGTCTTTTCCAGCACGTGCACTTCCTGCCACCCGATCTGGATCACCGGCGCCACGACCAGCTGGGCGATACGCTGGCCGCGCTCGATGGCAAAGGGGCGGTGGCTGAGGTTGATCAGAATGACCTTGATCTCGCCACGATAATCCGCATCGATCGTGCCCGGGCTGTTCAGCACCGTGACACCCTCGTTGAGCGCCAGGCCGGAGCGCGGGCGGACCTGCGCCTCGTAGCCCGCCGGCAGGGCGATGGCGATGCCGGTCGGCACGGCGATGCGGCCGAGCGGCGGCAGGATCAGGGTCTGGTCGATCGCCGCGCGCAGGTCGACGCCGGCGCTGAGCGGAGTGGCATAGGTCGGCAGCGACAGGTCGGCAGCATGCGGCAGGCGCAGTACCGGCACTTGAATGGACATCAGACGGTCTCCCCGCCGAAATGGGCGGCGATGCGCTGGGCCAGGCGTTCGGCCACAGCAAGTTTGCTCAGGGTCGGCCAGGGCTCGACCCCGGCGTCATCGATCAGTTGAATGGTATTGGCGTCGCCGCCGAACGTGCCGGTTTCCGGCGCCACGTCATTGGCCAGGATCCAGTCGCAGCCCTTGCGGCGACGCTTCGCTGTCGCATGCGCGACCACGTCCTCGGTCTCGGCCGCGAAGCCCACGACCAGACGCGGCCGCGATGGGCCGGGCATGGACAGGGTCGCGAGGATGTCGGGGTTCTCGACCAGCGCCAGACTGGGCGGTGCGCCGCCGGTCTTCTTGACCTTCTGTCCCGCCGTCTCGGCCACGCGCCAATCGGCAACCGCCGCGGCACAGACCGCGACGTCGGCCGGCAGCGCCGCCTTGCAGGCCACCAGCATCTCGGCCGCGGTCTCGATCGGCACCAGGGTCACGCCGACCGGCGTCGGTTCGTGGGTCGGGCCCGAGACGAGGGTCACGTCGGCGCCGAGCCGGGCCAGCGCACCGGCGATGGCATGGCCCTGCTTGCCCGACGAGCGGTTGGCGATGTAGCGCACCGGATCGATCGGCTCATGGGTCGGGCCGCTGGTTACCAGCACCCGCCGGCCGATCAGCGGCCGCTGCTCGCCGGCGAAGAAGGCGGTGATCTCGCCGACGATCTCCATCGGCTCCGCCATCCGGCCGGACCCGATCTCGCCGCAGGCGAGGTCGCCGGCATTGGGGCCGACGCTCAGCACGCCGCGATCCAGCAGGGTGCGGAAATTCTTCTGGGTCGCCGGATGCTGCCACATCATCACGTTCATGGACGGTGCCACCATGACCGGCTTGTCGGTCGCGAGCAGGGTCGTCGAAGCCAGGTCGTTCGCCATGCCGGCCGCCATGCGGGCCAGCAGATCGGCCGTCGCCGGCGCCACGACCAGCAGGTCGGCCTCGCGCGACAGGCGGATATGGCCCATCTCGCTCTCGTCGGTCAGCGACCAGAGCTCGGTATAGACCTTGTCCTCGCTCAGGCTCTGGGCCGCGAGCGGCGTCACGAACTGCTCGGCCGCCTTGGTCAGGACGCAGCGCACCGCGCAGCCCCGTTCGCGCAACCGGCGAATGAGGTCGAGGCACTTGTAGGCGGCGATACCACCCGAGATGATCAGCAGGACCCGCCGGCCCGTCAGGCTCATTTCCATGGGTCGATCCTACACCGAATGCGCGGCCGCGACCAATTGGGCGATGGCCATGGCGGCGAGCGCCAGGGCCGCGATCCACAGCGGCCAGATCATCGGATTGCGGTGGCCACCGTCGCCGCGGATCGCGCGTACCGTTTCGGCATCGAGCGACAGGCCGCCGTGCGACAGCTGGCGCAGCAGCCGCTCGAAATCGCCCATCATCGCCGGCAGGCGTTCGAGCCCGGCCAGCGCGTCGCCCACGGTCAGCAGCGCGCGCGCCGGGCCGGACCGGTTGATCGCCATCCAGTCCTCGACCAGCGGACGGGACAGCGACCACATATTGACCGACGGATCGAGGATCCGGCCCAGCCCCTCGGCCAGCACCATGGTCTTCTGCAGCATCAGCAGCTGCGGCTGGGTTTCCATCTTGAAGGTGCGGGTGATCTGGAACAGCTGCGACAGCAGACGAGCCACCGAGATCTTTTCCAGGGGCTGGCCCATCAGCGGCTCGCCGATCGACCGGCAGGCCTGCGTGAACGCGTCGATCGATTCGCTGGCCGGCACGAAGCCCGCGTCGAAATGTACCTGGGCGACCTGCCGGTAATTGCCGGTCAGGAAGCCCAGCAGCATGTCGGCCAGGTAGAAGCGATGCTTGCGGTCGAGCCGGCCCATGATGCCGAAATCGACCGCGACGATGGCGCCGTCCAGGCCCACGAACAGGTTGCCCGGATGCAGGTCGGCGTGGAAGAACCCGTCGCGGAACACCATGGCGAAGAAGGCGGCGGCCGCCTTGCGCACGATCTCCTTCGGCTCCAGCCCCGCCGCCAGCAGCGCTTCGCGGTCGCCGACCGGGATGCCGTGGATCCGTTCCGTCACCAGCACGCGTCGGCCGGTCCGCAGCCAATCGACCGACGGCACCCGGAAATCCGGATCCTTGGCGAAATTCTCGGCCAGCTCTGCCGCCGCCGACGCCTCGAGCCGCAGATCCATTTCGAAGGCGACGGATTCGGCGAGCCGGCCCACGACCTCGACCGGCTTCAGCCGGCGCATGGCCTGGAACCGTTCCAGCTGTTCGGCCAGCCACAGCAGCAGGTCGAGATCGCGTGCGAACGCCTGCTCGACCCCCGGCCGCAGCACCTTGACCGCGACCTCTGCACCCTCGGTCGTCGTCGCGAAATGCACCTGGGCGACCGAGGCGGCGGCAATGGCAACCTCGTCGAACCGGCAGAAGCGCTGGGCGAGCGGCATGCCCATCTCGGCCTCGATGACGGCTACCGCCTGGGCACCCGGAAACGGCGGCACATTGTCCTGCAGGGTCGAGAGATCGGCCGCGACCTCCTCACCGATCAGGTCGGACCGGGTCGACAGCGCCTGGCCCAGCTTGATGAAACTCGGCCCCAATTGCCGCAGTGCCAAGGCTAGCCGCTGCCCCTCGCGCAGGCCCAGCACCACTTCGGCGGGCGGCCGGACCCAGCGGGCGACACGCAGGAACGGCGTCAGGCCGACGATGTTGCGCAACGGGAACAGGGCGTCGTGGCGGGCCAGATGCCAGCCGATCCGGACGAGCGCGCCCAGATGCCGTAGCGCGCGGAACACGCCGCTCAGAGCCGCCAGCCCGAATGCATCGCCGCGATGCCACCCGTGAGGTTGCGATATTTCACCTGGTCGAACCCGACCGCGCGCATGCGTTCCACCAACTCGCCCTGGGGCGGGAAGCGTCGGATGCTCTCGGCCAGATAGCGATAGGACTCTTCATCCTTCGCGACCCAGCGGCCCAGCCGCGGCAGCACCTGGAAGGAATAGGTGTCGTAGAGCTTGTCGAGCACCGGCACCGCGACGTGGCTGAACTCGAGGCAGATGAACCGCCCGCCCGGCTTCAGCACGCGCCGCGCCTCGGCCAGCGCCAGGTCGATATGAGTGACGTTGCGCAGGCCGAACGCGATGGTATAGGCATCGACCGAGCCCGACGGCACCGGCAGCGCTTCGGCATCGCCGCACACCCAGTCGATGCCGCCCAGGATGCCCCGGTCGATCGCCCGATCGCGCCCGACGCCCAGCATGTTCCAGTTGATGTCGCAGACCGTGACCCGCGCCGGCACCGGGGGATGTTCCGCCGTGGCGTCGCGCGGCCGCGCCCGCTCCAGGAAGCGGAACGCGATGTCGCCGGTCCCGCCCGCGACGTCGAGCAGATGCTGACCCGGCCGCGGGTGCAGCCAGTCCATCAGCGCCGTTTTCCACAGGCGATGGATGCCGGCACTCATGAGATCGTTCATGAGATCGTAGCGGCCAGCCACGGAATCGAACACGCCGCGCACCAGGCCGACCTTTTCGTCCTCGGCCACGGTACGAAAGCCGAAATGGGTCGAGCCGGGGGGGTCGCTCGCGGGACTGGGGATATCGTCGCTCATCATGGGCCGGAACATAGCGCGGGCGTCCGGGGGCCGCTAGCCCGGCTGGGCATCCTCGGCCTGCCGGGCCGGCTGCACGAAACGACGCTGGAAGACGCCCAGGCCGATGAGCGTCAGACCGAGCCCCAGGAACGACAGCACGCGCCACAAGCCGGTCAGGCCCGACATGTCGATCAGGAAGACCTTGGCGCACACCAGCCCGATGACGCCGAGGGCGGCCAGGCGCAGCCCGCGTTCGTGGGTGCGGATGCCCTGGACCATCAGCCCGATGCCGTAGAGCAGCCAGGCGCCCGACCAGTCCCAGAGCTCCGCATCCTCGACGCGCCCGTCGAACAGACTGAGCGAGCCGGGATGGAAGAACTGCCGGATCTGCAGGGTGATCCATGCGAAGCCTGCGACCAGGGCATAGGTCGCGAGCGCCTTGCGCCAGCGCGGATCGGCCAGATAGCCGCGCGCGACCAGCGCCAGCGCAGCCGGCGCGAGATAGGCGGCGAGCAGGGCGAGACTGTCGGCCCGCACGCCGGTGAAGGCCGGATTGAGGATGATCAGCAGCACCGCCGAGACGAACGCGAGGGCGCCCAGCAGGTGGCCGGCCCAGCGCAGCACCGCGCGGCCGGTGCGCCGGGCCAGGTAGAGATAGCCGATGGCCTGCAGCGCCGCCGTCAGTACATGCGAGGCGACCTCGTGAAAATCAAGCCGACCGTCGAGGTGGCCCCGGCCGAAGCCATGGCGGATTTCAAGCGCCACGAAGCAGGCGGCGAAGGCGACCGCCCCGGCTTCCAGGACGGCGACGAGCAGGTCATCGGCCCGGCGGCGGAACAGGATCGCGGCATAGGCGAAGGCCGCTGCGGGAATGAGATAGCCGGGGATCAGGCCGTTTAGCATCGCCCCGGTGCCGAATTCATAGGTCGGCACGTACCAGTTCGCCAGCAGCCGGACCAGGACCAGGGTTGCCACGGCCAGCGCTACCCGGCGCAGCGGGGGCAGGTCGGCCCGATCCTCGATCCAGGCCAAGGGCGGCAGGAACAGGGCGACCGCCAGCGACAGCCAATAATCATGCAGCAGCATGGCGCATCCGAGCGCCAGGGCGGCAACGGCGCCGGCGGCATGGGTGCCGGCGCGCTGCAGCGACTGCTCGCGCGCGGCGGCGAGCGTGGCGCCGGTCAGCGCGGCCGCCAGCACGGCGGCCGCGACGGCCCAGGCCGCGTCGGGTTGGAAACGCGTCACCTGCGTATAGACGACGGCCAGGGTCACGACCGGGACGGCGGCGACCAGGGCTGCCCAATGCAGCGGGTTGGGCGCCCGGCGTTCCAGCCAGGAGCCGGCGGCGGCATGGAAGACGGCGAACAGGGCAGCGGCGATGATCAGCGGCTGGACGACCTGGGGCGCCCAGGCGCCGGGCAGCACGGCCTGCACGGCGCCCTCGATGGTGAGCACCTCACCGGTCGGCACCCAGGCGGGCAGCGCCCAGAGCAGCAGCGTCGCCAGGCCGACCAGGGCGGCGAGCCACGGCAGCCGGTCGAGCCGCGGCTCCGTTACCGCCTTCGCCACCGCGAGCGGCGACAGCAGGAACAGCCCCAGACGCGGCGCGCTGCCGGTCACGCCGGCTTCGAGCAGTAAGCCGGCGGCGGCGAGCACGGCGAACGGCACCCAGGCGAGACGCCGCCCGACCGGATGATCGAGGGCGGCCGCCGGCAGCAGGAACAGGTTGAGCGCCACGGCGGCCGGCATGAAGAGGCCGGCGACCCAGGAATCGGGCACCTGCATCGCATCGGCGACGCAGATCCAGACCGCGCCGGCGATCGCGGTCGCCCAGCCGAGCCAGGTCCAGGCGGTATGGCGGACCACGAACAGCGACGCCGCCGAGACCAGCAGCAGATAGGCGAACAGGCCGGGCAGCGACGGCGAATCGGTCGCGACGAGCGCCGGCGTTGCGAAGGCGCCGGCCAGGCCGATCGCAGCGGTCAATTGGCCATAGCGCAGGGCCGCGGCCAGCCCGAGCAGCGAAACCGCGGCCAGCGCCGCAAAAGCTACCAGTGGCAGCAGCAGCCCATAGAACGGGCCGGCGCCGTAAGCGGCACCGAACA
Organism: Aliidongia sp.; assembly: GCF_035943795.1. Lineage (NCBI taxonomy): Bacteria > Pseudomonadati > Pseudomonadota > Alphaproteobacteria > Rhodospirillales > Dongiaceae > Aliidongia > Aliidongia sp. Next base: position 24,420 of record NZ_DASZBY010000062.1, read on the forward strand.
GGATCGCGATGCCGCCCGCGGCAAGCCCGGCCGGCGCCTGATCGCGGCCGAGCGGACCGGGCAGTGGTGGACCTTCATGACGCTGCAGCCATTCGGCGGTACCCAGCAGGGCAAATCCCAGCAGACCGGCGAGCGAGCAGCGTGCAGCGGGGCCGAGCAACGACTGCTCGACCGCATAGCGCACCAGGAAGATGCCGGCGAACAGCAGAGCCGCCGCCCCCAGCCAGACGCCCCAGCGCATGGTGATGAGCGCTTCCAGATCGCGCTTCGGCTTCACGGGCGGTGGCACGACCACGGCCTCGAGCGTCTCGACGGGCGGCGGCTCTGCCGGGTCGACGACCTCGGGCGAGGGCTCGACGAATTCGGGAACGACCGGGGCCATGGCCGGTTCGCCGGGGCGTTCGGCAACGGCTTCGCGTGCCATCAACGCGATGACGATCTGACGAAGCTCGCGCACTTCCTCCCGGGCGGCCAGCGCCTTGAAGAAGCCGATGATACCGAGCAGCCAGCCGAGACCAGCGAACAAGCCGATGAGAATGGCGAGGGAAATCAGCGAATCCATGGCTTTAAGGGGAGCTGCAAGCCAGGGTTTCGGTCAAGGGCTTTGTATCGCCGTCGTAGATACGTGTCCGTTTATCGATAGAAGTTGGCAGGACATCGCAAAACGACCGGCGCTATGCTCCGATCGCGACATCAACGATCTGGCGGTACCATGAGCACGACCCTGGACGACGGCACACTGAACAAGATGAAAGCCGGCGCCGGACCGGTGTTCGGCATTCTGGGCTCGATCAGCTTCGCGCACATGCTGAACGACATGATCCAGTCGCTGCTGCTGGCGATCTACCCGATGCTGAAGACCAGCTTCGACCTGTCGTTCGGCCAGATCGGGCTGATCACGCTCACCTACCAGATCACCGCCTCCCTGCTGCAGCCGGTCATTGGGCTCTATACCGACAAGCGGCCGAAGCCCTATTCGCTGCCGATCGGCATGGGCTTCACCTTGATGGGCCTGCTGCTGCTGTCGGTGGCGCCCAGCTATCCGATCCTGCTGATCGCGGCCGCGTTCGTCGGCACCGGATCGTCGGTATTCCATCCGGAATCCTCGCGCGTCGCCCGCATGGCGTCAGGCGGCCGGCATGGTTTCGCCCAGTCGCTATTCCAGGTCGGCGGCAACCTCGGCTCGGCGCTGGGACCTTTGCTCGCCGCCGTCATCATCATTCCGCGCGGGCAATATGCCATCTCGTGGTTCTCGGTCGCGGCATTGATCGCCATGGGCGTGCTGTTCGCGGTCGGCCGCTGGTACAAGGCGAATGCGTCGCTGCTGAAGCCCAAGGCGAAGCGCGGCCCCGGCCATGTCGAGTTGAGCCGGGGCAAGGTGCTGGGCACGCTCGGCGTGCTGGGCCTGCTGGTCTTCTCGAAATTCTTCTACCTGGCCAGCCTCAGCAGCTATTTCACCTTCTACCTGATCAGCAAGTTCGGCCTCACCGTGGCGTCGGCGCAGATCCACCTGTTCGTGCTGCTGGGCGCTGTCGCGGCCGGCACGATCATCGGCGGACCGATCGGCGACAAGATCGGACGCAAGATCGTGATCTGGGTGTCGATCCTGGGCGTCGCGCCGTTCACCCTGCTGCTGCCCTATGCCGACCTGTTCTGGACGACCATTCTCTCGGTCATCATCGGCCTGGTGTTGTCCTCGGCCTTCTCCGCCATCGTCGTGTTCGGCCAGGAACTGGTGCCGGGCAAGGTCGGCCTGATCGCCGGCCTGTTCTTCGGCCTCAGCTTCGGCATGGGCGGCATCGGCGCCGCCGTGCTGGGCCATGTCGCCGACGTGGCCGGCATCGACTATGTCTACAAGCTATGCTCGTTCCTACCCCTGATCGGCATCTTCACGGTGTTCCTGCCGAACCTGGAGAAGCCGCGTACGGCGACGGCCTGAAGCTGGGCGGCGGCGCGATCCCTGGGGTCGCGCCGCCGCACCGAACTGTCCGGAACCGGACAGAATGCCGTCCGCTTCCGGACGATCGGCCGCTGGCACGGCCCACCCCTTCCGCCCAACCCACTGATTTATAACGATACGATCATCTGGCCCGCCTGTTGCTCTTGTTCCTTACACAAGACATGCAGGAGATGATCATGAACACCAACGCCGCTTTGACCTTCGCCCCCCGCGCCGCCAGCCGCCTGGTTCGGGTCGCTCCCGCCCGGAAGCTGGTGCGGGCGCGCGTCCTGCCCGCCCTGCGCCCGGTGATGCACCCGATGCAGCGGACCGTCACGCTCGCGCCGTCGGCAGGGGCGCGGATCGAGACGGTGCTGATGGGCGTCACGTTCATGGCGCTGGCCGGCCTCGCCATCACCATGGAAGCGGTCGGCGTCGTTACTTCGCTGCTCGGCTGAGCTCAATGGCTGGGCAACGCGTCCAGATAGGCCAGGACGTCGCCGCGGATCGGGCCGATGAAGCCGAAAGACGAGCCGAGCCCGCCGACAAGGGTCGCGTGGTGCAGACCCGGATAGGTCTTGCGCACGACCGGCACGCCCAGGGCCTGCAGCCTCGCCTCGAGCCGGTCGGCATTGACCTTGCCGACGATCTCGTCATCGCCGGCGACCAGGAGGAAGGCCGGCGGCGTCCCGGCATCCGCCGCGTCGGCCGCCATGTTGGGTCGTCCGTCGGGTGAGGCCAGGATCCGCGCGTTCTCGTCCTTCGGCTGGAACTGATAGGGCCCGGCGAGACCGACCCAGGCCTCGACGACCCGCCGACCGGGGCCCGCCGGACCGTCGAGGTAGCGCTTGTCGGTCGCCAGCAGCGCCGCGATATAGGCGCCGGCCGAATGGCCCAGCAGCACGATCGGCCGCGGCGTGCCGTCCGGCCGGGTCAGATGCGCCGCGGTCCAGGCCGTGGCCGCCGCACCATCCTCGACAAATCCCGGAAACGAGACGGCGGGATAGAGCCGGTAGTCCGCGACCACGGTGACATAGCCGGCCGTGGCCAGGCTCTGCCCGACGAAGCGATAGTCGTTCTTCGAGCCTTCCTTCCAATTCCCGCCGTAGAAGAACAGCACAATGGGACGGCCGGTATCCGCGGCCGGGCGATAGACATCGAGGCGCTGGCGCGGATCGGGGCCATAAGCCTGGTCCCGTTCGATCGAATAGCCGCCGCGCGGGGTCACCGCGTCGACCATGTCGAGCGCACGGCATCCCGTTAGCGCCAGCGCGCCCAGCACCAGCTGAAAGCCCAGCCTGGTGCCGCGGCGGATCAGGCGCCTCACCTAGCGGCGGGCCTGGCGCAGAAACTCGAAGGGGCCGGTCATGTGCCGGGCGGCCCGCTTCAGCCCGGCGGTCAATTTCGGGATCTGCAGGATCTCGCCCAGCCGCCGATCGAGGAAGGCGAAGGTGTCCGCCGATCCTTCCGACGAATCGTTCAGCCAATAGAGCACGGTCGGGCCGTAGGCGGCGGCGAGCAGCGCCCGCTTCGTATAGAAATTGAAGTCGGTCGCGGTGTCGCCCGCGGCATACCAGACCGCATCGACCGTGCGATAGACGATCTCCGCCGCCTTGGCCGCCCCCCAGGGCGAGGCCTTGAGCGCGATCGCACGCCGCACCGCCTCGCGATGGGGCTCCAGCACCTTAAGCCGCGTCTTGACTGCGGTCGCGACCCGCTCGCGCACCTTGAGGGCCGGCAGGTTCATCGGTTCGAGCGCTTCCAGCATGCGCCGATCGGCCCACTCGTCGAGCCAGAGAGCCGCCTCGCGCCCGCCGTCGGGGAACAGGCGGACGATCTCGCCCTCGGGCAGGCCCAGCGCCTGGGCCCCGGCCTTGAGCGCCACCAACGACCAGCCATCGAACAGCACGTTCGGCAGGGTCGCTTCCAGCAGCCGGTCCTTGGCCGCGATGAAATCGGCTTGTGCGGTCATTCGACTTCTCCCCGGGCGTAAGCCGCCAGGTCGATCGGGTGCTTCTGCCCCTCCTCGAGGAACGCCAGCAGAGATAGGTCGTTCATGCGCTCCGGATAGAGCACCCCATTCAAATGGTCGAACTCGTGCTGCACGACCCTTGCGTGGAATCCCACCGCCTCGCGCTCTACCACCGACCCGTCCGGCGCGAAGCCGCGATAGCGGATCGTGGTGTAGCGAGGTACGGCGCCGCGCAGGCCGGGGATCGACAGGCACCCTTCCCAACCCAGATTGAGCGCGTCGCCCACCGGCTCGATCGTGGGGTTGATCAATGCGGTCAGTGGCAGCGGCGCATCGCCCTCGATGTCGGTCGTGCGCGCCTCCGGCACCTTGAAGATGATGACGCGGCGCGAGACATGGACCTGCGGTGCGGCCAGGCCGACGCCGCCGATGTCCTCCAGCGTTTCGATCATGTCGCGCACGAGCTGCGCCACATCGGGTGCGGTCGGGTCGGCGACCGGATCGGCCACGCGACGCAATACGGGATGCCCCATCCGGGCGATCTTGAGAATGCTCATGATATGAGGAGTATGGGTGGCGGCACGGCGTGGGTAAAGGCCAAGCGGCGACGGCTCCCGTCAGGGCGCTGCTCTTCGGCTTCGCCATTGCCCCGCAAGCACCGCTGGTCCGCCCTGCCGGGTGCGCAGGGAAGACTCCTCTTTCCCTATCCCCTTCCCGGTGCTATTAAAGCCGCTCGATCGGGGGTGCAGTCTGCATCCACGGCCAGTTTTTTATTCTCTCGATGGAGCGCCGGTCAACCGTGCAAGTCCTCGTTCGCGACAACAATGTCGACCAAGCGCTGCGCGCGCTGAAGAAGAAGATGCAGCGGGAAGGCATTTTCCGCGAGATGAAGCTGCGTCGGAATTATGAGAAGCCGTCCGAGAAGCGGGCGCGCGAGCAGGCCGAGGCGGTTCGCCGCCATCGCAAGCTGCTCCGCAAGCGCATGGACCGCGAGGGCTACTAGCCCCGGGCTTCCCAGAGCGCCGGATCGGCCTTGGGCAATAAACGAGAGCGCTGGCAGAGCAATCTGCCGGCGCTTTTCGTTCTGGTGAATCCAGATCCGACCGTCATCCCGCGTTACGCGCCGCAGACGGGGCCCTTACTGAATTTCCGCCTTCGCGGGAATGACGAAAAAGAAGCGCCGGCCAGGTTTCCCGGGCCGGCGTCTCGTTCTTCCGTCAGGCGGTCATTGCCTTGACGATCTCTTCCGTCATCTTCTTCGCGTCGCCGAACAGCATCATGGTGTTCGGGCGGAAGAACAGCTCGTTATCGACGCCGGCATAGCCTGATGCCATCGAGCGCTTGATGAACAGCACGGTCTTGGCCTTTTCGACGTCGAGGATCGGCATGCCGTAGATCGCCGAGGTCGGGTCGGTCTTGGCCGCCGGGTTGGTCACGTCGTTGGCGCCGATGACGAAGGCGACGTCGGTCGACGAGAAGTCGCGGTTGATCTCGTCCAGTTCCATGACTTCGTCATAGGGCACGTTCGCCTCGGCCAGCAGCACGTTCATATGGCCCGGCATGCGGCCGGCGACCGGATGGATCGCGTACTTGACCGAGACGCCCTCTTTCTTCAGCACGTCGGCCATCTCGCGCAACGCGTGCTGGGCTTGGGCCACCGCCATGCCGTAGCCGGGCACGACGATGACGCTGGCCGCGTTCTTCATGATGAAGGCCGCGTCCTCGGCCGACCCGGCCTTGACCACCTGGTCGCCCTTGCTGGCACCGGGCATCGCCGTGCCGCCGTCGGTGCCGAAGCCGCCTAGGATGACGTTGAAGATCGACCGGTTCATCCCCTTGCACATGATGTAGCTGAGGATGGCGCCCGACGAGCCCACGAGCGCGCCGGTAATGATCAGCAGGCTGTTGGCCAGTGTGAAGCCGATGCCGCAGGCGGCCCAGCCGGAGTAGCTGTTCAGCATCGAGATCACAACCGGCATGTCGGCGCCGCCGATTGGCAGGATCAAGAGGAAGCCCAGCGCCAGCGAGGCCAGCACCAGCAGCCAGAACACCAGCGGCGAGGAGGACGCCATGAACAGGCCTAGCAGCACCACGATGCCGACGCCCAAGGCCAGGTTCAGCATATGCTGGCCCGGGAACACCAGCGGCTTGCCGGTGATCAGCGCCTGCAGCTTGGCGAACGCGATGATCGAGCCGGTGAACGTGATGGCGCCAATTGCGGTGCCCAGGCCCATTTCCAGCAGGCTGCCGGTATGGATGGCGCCCGACGGCTCGAGGATGCCGTAGCGGCTAGGCGCGTAGAAGGCGGCGGCCGCGACGCAGACGGCGGACAAGCCCACCAGCGAATGGAATGCAGCCACGAGCTGCGGCAGCGCCGTCATCTCGATCTTGCGCGCGATGAAGGCGCCGATGCCGCCACCGATGGCGATGGCGACGACGATCAGCCAATAGCTTTCGACCAGCGGCGAGGCGAGCGTCGTCAGGATGGCGATCACCATGCCGGCGATGCCGAAGAAATTGCCCTGGCGGCTGGATTCCGGGCTCGACAGGCCCTTCAGGGCCATGATGAAGCACACGGAGGCGACGAGGTAGAGAAGGGCGGAAAGGTTCTCGGTCACGGGGCCGTCCTCCTTACTTCTGCTTTTTCTTGAACATCGCCAGCATGCGCTGGGTCACGATGAACCCGCCGAAGATGTTGACCGAAGCCAGCACGACGGCGATGAAGCCCATGAACTTGGAAAAGGTCAGCTCGGCCGGCCCGGCGGCGATCAGCGCGCCCACGATGATGACACTGGAGACGGCGTTGGTGACGCTCATCAGCGGCGAATGCAACGCCGGCGTCACCCGCCAGACCACGTAATAGCCCACGAAGCAGGCCAGCACGAACACGGTCAGGAAGAACACGAACGGGCTGCCGCCGTGGGCGGCCGCGGTCTGCGCCGTTTCGGCGACCTGCCGGGCCAGGTCGTCGAGATTGTGCGACAGCGCCGAGGCATCGCCGGCGAGATCGGTCGCGCGATGCGACAGAGAGGTCGGATCCATGATGTCGGGGCTCCTCAGGCGGCAGGCTGGGCGGGTGCGGCGTCCGCAGGCGCCAGCGCCGGATGGACGATCTGGCCGTCGCGGGTCACGAGCGTGCCTTTGACGATATCGTCGGTGACGTCGATCTTCAGGCCCTTGGTCTCCTTGTCGACGATCAGGGCCAGGAAATTGAGCAGGTTCTTGGCATAGAGCGCCGAGGCGTCGGCCGCGATGCGCGACGGCATGTTGGCATGGCCGACCAGCTTCACCCCGTTGGGCGTGGTCACGATCTTGCCGACCTTGCCGCCCTCGGCATTGCCGCCGCTCTCGATCGCCAGATCGACGATGACCGAGCCCGGCTTCATGTCGGCGACCATTTCCTTGGTCACCAGGATCGGCGCCTTCTTGCCCGGAATCTGCGCGGTGCAGATCACGATGTCGGCCTTCTTCAGCACTTCGTGGATCTTGTCGCGCTGGCGGCGCTGGTAGTCTTCGCTCATTTCCTTGGCGTAGCCGCCAGCGGTCTCGGCCGACTTGGCGGCCTCGGCATCGACCTCGATGAACGAGGCGCCCAGGCTCTCGACCTGTTCCTTGGCCACGGCGCGCACGTCGAAGGCGGAGACGATCGCGCCCAGGCGGCGCGCGGTCGCGATCGCCTGCAGGCCCGCGACGCCGGCGCCCATGACCGTGACGCGCGCCGGCGGAATGGTGCCGGCCGCCGTCATCATCATCGGAAAGGCGTGGCCATATTCCGTCGCCGCCTCGACCACCGCCTTGTAGCCGGCGAGGTTGGCCTGGGATGACAGCACGTCCATGGACTGCGCGCGGGTGATGCGCGGGATCAGGTCCATGCTGAACGTGGTGATGCCGGCCTTGGCATAGGCCTCGACGTCGGCACGGTTCTGCAAGGCGCCCAGGATCGCGACCAGCGTCACGCCCGGCTTCAGCGACGCGAGCTCGTCGACGCCCTCGGTCGCCAGCTGCGGTCGCTGGACCTTGAGCACCAGTTCGGCGCCGTCGATCGCCGCGGCGGCATCGGCCGCGATCTTGGCACCCGCCGCCTCGTAGGCCGCATCGGTGAAGGACGCGGACGTGCCCGCGTCCTTTTCGATCACAACCTCGAGGCCGAGCGCGATCATTTTCTTCACCGTTTCCGGTGAGGCTGCGACCCGCTTTTCAAAGGCGCGGGTCTCTTTTGTGATGGCCACTTTCATCGGTCGTCGTTCCGTCCCTGGAAAAGAACCGACCCCGGACCCACGTGCAGGATCCGAAGCCCGGCGGCCGCGGCGGGATCTGCCGGGCGCCTAACGAAACCCTTCCGGCACCTGCGAGAATCGCATGGCCCGCCAGCCGGTCGGCCATTCGTATCAGACTTCGGCGCGGCGTCCGACGAAATTTCTGCGAAGAATCTCGCTCAATCGCGATTTTTCGTTGCGAGGGCAATGTGTTTTCCCTCAGGCCCTGGCGTGGTATGGCCTTATGTCGAGGGCGGAAAGCGGCAATGTCGGCCGGTCCTGAAGACAAGAATCAAAGCGGAATGGAATAAAGCCGATGCCGGTCCGTTATCTGAGCACGAGGACTGCCCTCTGGACGATGTCGCGGTGAGCGAGGCGTTCAGCGATCAGTTGGTGGCGTCGCTGCCGAGACTCCGCCGGTTCGCGCGGGGCCTTGCCGGCAACGCGTCCCAGGCAGACGATCTCGTGCAGGCGGCCTGCGAACGGGCGCTGGCGCGTCAACACCAGTTCCAGGAGGGGACGCGGTTCGACAGCTGGATGTTCCGGATCGTGCAGACGATCTGGATCGATCAGATCCGATCCCAGGCCGTGCGCAAGGAAGACGGCGAGATCGAGGACGAACGGTACGGCAGCGACGAGCCGGTGAGACGGGCAGAGGCGAGACTGGCTCTGGAGGAAGTCCGCCGCGCGGCGGCGCGGCTTCCGGCGGAGCAACGGGAAGCGTTGATGCTCGTGACGGTGGACGGGTTCAGTTACAAGGAGGCAGCGGAGATCGCTCAGGTCCCGGTTGGTACCATCATGAGCCGTCTCGCCCGGGCCAGGGTTGCGTTGGTGGCGCAGTTGGACGCGGGCGGGGGTCTTCGGAGGAGTGGTGATGATGCAGCGGCCCAGCGATGAGATGCTCGTGGCTTACCTGGACGGCGAGCTCGACGAGACCGCAGCCGTCGAGGTCGAGTCATGGCTGGAGCGGGATCCGGAACTGCGGGCACGGCTTCAGGCATTGACCGAGTCGGCGACCCAGATCCGCGACGCCTTCGAAGAGATTCTGCGCGAACCGGTGCCGGACCGGCTGATGGCGGCCGCCCGCGGCCGCGATACCGTCGCCGAGGCGCCCAAGAGCGCCACGATCCTGTCGTTCGGTGCCAGGCTGGCGGCCTCGACCGCCCGCAAGGGCATCGCCAACCGGCGCTGGGGCCTGGGCCTGGTCGCGGCCGCCTCGCTGTCGTTCCTGATGATCGGCGCCGGCGGCGGCTATCTGGCCGGCACGGGCGACGTCTCGATCGACGGCGTGCAGCCGACCTCGACCGCGACCAGTTGGCTCGACAATATCGCGGGCTACCACAATCTGCTGATCTCGAGTGCCAACGGCGCCGAGAGCGCCGTGTTCGACGTGCCGGCCAGCGCCGAGACCGAAAAGAAACTGTTGCCGGCCGACGTGCGCATTCCGGACCTGAAGCCCTGGGGCCTGGCGTTCCAGGGCGCCCGCAAGCTGGTGGTCGAGGGCAAGCCGGCATTCCAGTTCTTCTATATGACGGACAACAAGAGCCTGGGTCCCATCACTATCACGGTGACCAACACGACCCGGGCCAACATGTCGCCGACCTTCGACAAGCGCGCCGGCGTCAACCTGCTGTATTGGCGCCACCAGGGTCACGGCTATGCGCTGGTCGGGTCCGCCGACAAGGGCTGGATGTGGGGCATCGCCAACGACATCGAGTTCCAGCTGAAGGCGATCTGACCGCTCTGGAGTCGCATCCGAAAACGCCACCGAGGGCCCCCCTCGGCGGCGTTTTTTCTTTTCAGACCCCCGGGTCTCGTCCGGTCAACGAGTGGGCGAGCTGGCATTGCATCCCCAGGTTTCGACCTGTGACATCAGTCATCACTGCCATCGTACCCGGAACGGTATTCTCGCTAACCGATTGATATCGATTAGGCGTTATACTGTTTTCTGAAAACGTTTCCACCTGCCCAGGCATTTCCCGACGGAGCTTCATACCAGCCACGACCATGCTCGATGTTTCGCCCAAACACCCGCCCCTGCTCGAATCCGGCGTCCTGGCCTATCGGCTCGATCGTCGGGGCGAACCGCGCGTGCTGGTCGTGACGACGGCGAAGAACCATCGCTGGGGCATTCCGAAGGGACGCGTCGAGCCGCATCTGAGCTTCGGCGACAATGCCGCCAAGGAAGCATTCGAAGAGGCGGGTATCGTGGGCGAAGTCACCCCCACCTCGGTCGGCATGTACCGCGCGACCAAGCGGCGCTCGACCTGCGAGACCGTGATCGAGGTCTGGGTCTACCTGATGAAGGTGACCGAAACCCTGAAGGATTTCCCCGAAAAGGGCCGTCGCGAACTGAAGTGGGTCTCGCCCCAGGAAGCCGCCAGGCTGCTGCGCGAGCCCTGCCTGGCAAAGCTGTGCCAGGCGCTGCCCGCCGGCCGGAAGAAGTCAGCCGCGGCCTGACGTCCGGGCGTCATTCTCGAACCGCCATTTCAGCCGGACACCGCCGCCGCTTTCCGGCTCCAGCGCCGGAATGGCCGACAACAGGGTGCGGGTATAGGCCTCGCGCGGATGGTCGAACACCGTATCGCGGTCGCCCTGCTCGATGATCCGCCCGTCGCGCATCACCACCACCCGGTCCGCCACTTGCTCGACCACGCCCAGGTCGTGGCTGATGAACAGGCAGGAAAAACCGTGGCGCTGCTGCAGCTCGACGAACAGCGCCAGGACCTGCGCGCGCACCGTGACGTCGAGGGCCGAGACCGGTTCGTCGGCGATGACGAAGGACGGCCGGCGCACCACGGCCCGGGCGATCGCGACGCGCTGTCGCTGGCCGCCCGACAGTTCGTGGGGATAGCGGTCGATATATTTGCGCTCGAGCCCGACCTCCTCCAGCCCTTCGGCGATTCGCCGGACCTTGTCGGCGGGTCCCAGGCCCGGTACCTGGCGCAGCGCCTCGCCCACCAGCTGGCCGATGGTCATGCGGGGATCGAGCGAGGCATAGGGATCCTGGAACACCATCTGGCAATTCAGCCGATAGTGCCGCCAGCCCTCGTCGCTGCGTGCGATCGGCCGGCCGGCGAACAGGATCTCGCCGCCCGACGGCTTGACCAGGCCGACGATGGCGCGGCCGAGCGTGGTCTTGCCCGAGCCGGAACCGCCGACCACCGCCACGACTTCGCGCGGCCGGACTTCGATGTCGATGCCGTGCAGCGCCCGCTTCGGCGCCTGGCGCTGCATCAGCCCGCCATGGCCGGCATAGTCCACCGTCAGTCCGCGCACGGCAACGATCGGCGTTTCGTCCATAGGCAGGGTCCGGGCCGGCGTCCGGTGCGGCATCGCGTTCAGCAGCTTTTGGGTATAGGGCTGTTGCGGCCGGCGCAGCAGCTCGGCCGTGGTGTTCTGCTCGACCAGATCGCCCCGGCACATGACCGCGACCCGGTCGCTGTAGCGCGCGACCATGGACAGGTCGTGGCTGATCATCAGCACGGCCGTGCCATGGTCCCGCGTCAGCTCCAGCATCAGCTCCAGAACCTCGCGCTGCACCACCGCGTCCAAGGCCGTGGTCGGCTCGTCGGCGATCAGCAGGGCGGGTTTCAGCAACATGACCGAGGCCAGCATGATGCGCTGGCGCATGCCGCCGGAGAATTGATGCGGATAGGCGGCCAGCGCCGCCTCGGGATCCTGGATGCCGATGCGCCGCAGCATCTCGCGAATCGCCGCCTTGCGCGCCGGCGCATCGCCGTCGCGGTGCAGGATCAACCCTTCCTCCAACTGCCGCCCGATGGTCAGCGACGGGTTGAGCGAGGTCATCGGCTCCTGGAACACCATGCCGATCCGGTTGCCGCGCAAGGCGCGCAGCGCCTTTGGCGGCATGGTCGCGATATCGTGCCCCTCGAACCGGATCGTGCCGGCGGCCCGCCGGATCGCCGGCGGCTCCAGCCCGATGACCGCCCGCGCCAGCAAGGTCTTGCCGCTGCCGGACTCGCCCACGACCCCCAGGACCTCGCCGGGCGCCAGGGAAAGGCTGACGTCGTTCACCACGATGGCACCGGTCCGCCCGACCTGCAGGGTCAGGCGATCGACCTCGAGCAAGGGCGTCGAGTTCATGCTCACAGCCCGCGCATCCTCGGGTCGAACTTGTCGCGCAGCACGTCGCCCAGCAGGTTGATGCCCAGCAGCGTGAGCGCGATGCACAGGCCGGGGAACAGGCCCAACCAGACCGCCTGGACCATGTAGGGCCGGCCGCTCGCCAGCATGTTGCCCCAGGTCGGCGCCGGCGGCGGCACGCCGAGGCCAAGGAAGCTCAGGGCGCTCTCGGCCAGCAGGACCCAGCCGAACATCGAGGTGCCGAGCACGATCAGCGAGGCGATGCAATTGGGCAGGATGTGGCGCGCCATGATGAAAAGCTCCGAATTGCCCATGACGCGCGCGGCCTCGATATATTCCTTCTCGCGCAGCGACAGCACGGTGCCGCGCACGACGCGGGCGACCGACGGCGTATAGGCGAAGCCCAGCGCCAGCACGATGCCATACTCGTTGGCGCCGACCACCGTCAGCAGGGCCAGCGCCAGCAGGATGCCCGGGAAGGCCAGCAGCGCATTGACGAAGGCCATGATGATCCGGTCGCTCCAGCCGCGCACGAAGCCGGTGAAGATGCCGACGATGGTGCCGGCGACCAGCGCGAAGCAGACGGTCAGCACGCAGATCCGCACGCTGGTGGCGGCCCCTTTCATCAGGCGGCTCAGCACGTCGCGGCCGAACTCGTCGGTGCCCAGCCAATGGAGCGGACCCGGCGCGCCCAGCCGTGCCGGAAAATTGATGCCGAGCGGGTCGAACGGCGTCCAGAAGCTGCCGGCGATGGCGACGGCCAGCAGCAGCCCGATCAGCGTGACGCCGAAGATCGCGTTGAGCGAGGGGCGAGTCATTCCGCGGTCACCCGGGGATCGAACAGCGGGTAGCACAGGTCGACGATCAGATTGACCAGCACATAGATGAAGGCAATGAACATCAGGCAGCCCTGGATGACCGGATAGTCGCGCGCGAAGATCGAATCGACCAGCAGGCGCCCGAGGCCGGGAATGGTGAACACGGTCTCGACCACCGCGATGCCGCCCAGCAGGTTGCCCAGCACCAGGCCCAGCAGGGTCCAGGTCGGCCCGAACGCCGGCTTGAAGGCATGGCGCCACAGCACCGCCATCTCGCTCAGCCCCTTGGCACGGGCATGGGTGATGAAATCGAGCCGCAGCACCTCGAGCGTGCTCGCCCGCGACATGCGCAGGATGACGCCGATCTCGTGCAGGAACAGGGTCAGGACCGGCAGCACCATATAGAGCAGCGCCTTCACCACGTCGTCGGAGAAGGAGACATAGCCCACGACCGGCAACCAGCCGAGCTTCAGCCCGAAGAACAGCAGCAGCAGCAGGCCCATCCAGAACGCCGGGATCGACAACAGCAGGGTGGCCCCGCCGACCAGCACCAGGTCGACCCAGCTGTTCTGCCGCCAAGCGGCGATCATGCCCGCCGGCACTGCCACCAGGCTGGCCAGGAACGCGGCACTCAGCACGATCTTGGCGCTGACCCAGAAGCGCTCGAAGATCAGCGGCAGCACCGCCTGGCCGGACGTGATCGACTGGCCGAAATCGCCGCGCAGCACATGGCCGGCCCACAGCAGGAACTGGGTCGGCAGGCTGCGGTCGAGCCCCAGCCGCGCGCGCAGGTCCGCCAGGTTCGCCGGCGTCGCCTGGTCGCCCAGCATCAGGGTCGCCGGATCGCCTGGGATGAGCCGGATCAGGATGAAGACCGACACCGCTACGATCAGCAGAGTCGGCAAGGCCATCAGGATCCGGTTGAACGCGAAGCGCAGCATGGGGCTGCCTGCCTAGAAGGCGGCCAGGGTGACGGGATCCTCGGTCAGGCTGTAGCGCGTGAAGCTGCGGTTGAGCGCCGGCAGGGGCGCCACCTCCATGGTGCCGTTGGCCGGTTCCATGATCACCATGGAGACGGTCGCCGACAGGTTGCCGCCGCTGCCCGGCCGCGGCGGACGGCAGACCGAATAGGGCGTGCCGAACGTATCGAACAGCGCCGCCTTGAGGTCGTCCGGGCCAAGCTTGCCGCCCGCCTCGCTCAGCAGTTTGCGCACCCGCCAGTCGCGATAGAAGCTCTCCGGCACGCTCGGGATGCCGGTATCGCGGAGCTTGGCCAGCGCCACCGGGCTGGTCCAGTGATTGGCATGCACGATCAGCCCGTCGCTCGGATAGACCGGGAACGCCTCGTCGGGCGCGCATTCGAAATCGATGGCGAAGCCCTGGACCGTGCTGAGCATCATGTTGTTCGAGCAGGTCTTGGGCGTGGTCGCGACCGCGCGCATGGCCAGCGCGAAATGCTCCTGCTCCAGCACCTTGCGCCGGATCAGCGACAGCGGCACGCCGGTCTGGGTGAAGTCGCGCTCGGATTCCAGATAGTTCGCGGTGATCGCGACGCCGGCCGCATTGAGGCCGCAGCGGGCGAGGCCGCCGGCCTCGACGAAGGTCAGGAAATCCGGCCCGTCATCGCGTCGCACACGCAGCACGATCGCCGTCTCGGCGCATTCGGCGCGCCAGTCCCAGTTCTGGCCGTGGATCAACGCGCCGGTGACGCTGCGCTCCGGCATGATTACGGCGCCGGTGCAGCCGTCGTCCGGGTCCGGCACCTCGGCGATGCCGGCGTCCTTCTCGCGCCGGGCCTGGGCGATCACCTCGGTCCGGGCATTGATCATGACGATGTCTTCGAACGCGACGCCCGACCCGTCGGCGACGCCGCGCATCTCTTCCAGGTAATGCGCGCCGAAGCCTTCGATCTGGGTCGCGAAACGCTTGATCAGCCGGGTCTTTCCGACCGAGTCGTAGCCGAGCTCGTCCAGCGTCTTGCCGTAGAGCCGGGCACTCGCCACCACCCGGTCCCGGAGACCGGCGCCGTACTGCCGGCCGCGCTCGTAGGGCGTGCCGGACACGGACACGAACGGGAAAGGGGTGATTGCCTGGGCCATGACGCGTCCGTCCGTTGGAGTTCGGAGAAAAAAATTTCATCTTCATCCGTCATGGCCGGGCTTGACCCGGCCATCCACGCGGTGGGGCAGTTCACCTTCGGCGCCCAGTTTGGCGCAGCGGCCCTGCGTGGATCCCCGGGTCAAGCCCGGGGATGACGATGAGTATTGGTCAGTCTTCTCAATTCGCGACCGTGACGCCCCACAGCCGCTGCTTGCCTTCCCAATAGGGCTCGCCCTGCACGCGCTTGCCCTGGGCCGAGAATTCGATGCCGTTGAACAGGATGATCAGCGGCGTATCGGCCAGTTGCATGGCGTAGAGCTGATCGAACAGCTTCTGCCGTTCGGCCTGGTCGGAGATGGTCGAGGCCTTGTCGAGCAGCGCCTGGGCGTCCGGATTGTCCCAGACCTTGCGCGGCTGCTTGTCCTTGGGTCCGGTGAACTGCTCGTAGCTCAAGGCCGGGTCGAGCCGCGAGGAATAGCTGAAGGACATCATCTGGTAGTTGCCCTTGTTGTACCGGTCGAGCTGGGTCGCCCACTCCAGCACCTCGATCTCGACGTTGATGCCGACCGCCTGCAGCATCGCCTGGGCCATGACCGCGACCGGGAAGCTGGGCACGGTCAGGCGCTTGTTCGCGATGATCTTGATCGGCTCGCCCTTGTAGCCGGACTCCGCCAGCAGCTGCCTCGCCTTGGCCGGATCATAGGCATAGCCCTTCTTCTGGGCGGCGTCCGAATAGGCCGAGCTCGACGGCACCGCCGCGTTGTTGATCTTGCCGAGCCCGTTCGATGCGGCGGCGACCAGCTGACCCATGTCGAGCGCCGCCGCGATCGCCTGGCGCAGCTTGACGGTCTTCAGGATCGGGTCGCGGGTCTGGATCAACAGCACGTGCTTGACCGCCGAGGTCGGGGTCAGCACCTGGACCTTGTCGCTCTGCTGCAGTTCCGGCGCGTCGGAATCGAGGATCTGGGCGATGTCGATCGCGCCGGACAGCAACCCGGCCTTGGCCGTGGACGCATCCGGCACGACCAGGAATTTCACGTCCTTCACGAACGCCTTCTTGTTGCCGACATAGCCGTCGACCTTGTCGCCCGGTGGGGAGACATAGTCGTCGAACCGGGTGACGGTGACATATTCGCCGCGTTTCCATTCGACGAACTTGAACGGACCGGTGCCGATCGGCCTGTTCCAGGTGCCGTCCGGATTGACCGAGTCCTTGGACAGTATCCCGGTCATGCCGCAGTCGGTGCGCGACAGGCTGTCGAGGAACAGGGCCGATGGCTTGTCGATCTTCATGACGAAGGTATCGGCGTCCGGCGCGGTGGCCTCGACCACCTTCAGGCCGCTGCGCCCGTCGAAATCGGCGAGGCAGCGCCATTCCGTCTTCGCGTCCATGTAGCGCTGCCAACTCCACAGCACGTCGGCCGACGTCATCGGCGCGCCATTGTGGAACCTGACGCCCTTCCTGAGGTGGAACGTATAGGTGAGCCCATCGGCCGAGGTGTCGACCTTCTCGGCCAGCAACGGGCCGACCGTGCCGTCCTGGCGATAGCCCACCAGGCCCTCGACCATGTTCAGCACGACGCCGTCGGTATTGTCGTCGCGATTGACGCCGGGGTTGGTGCTGCGGATATCGGCGTTCAGCGCCACCGTGACCGACTGGGCCCGGGCCGTCCCGATCGCCGCGACGCCGGCCAGGACCATGGCCGAGAGACACCGCTTGAAGCCGATCACCTGCATCGATAACCCCTGCTGTTCCTAGGTGCGCCGTTCAGCGCTTGGTCTTCAACACGTCGGCGAAGAAATCCTTCACCGTCTCGACGGCGCGCAGCCCGTCATGGGCCATGCCGGGCATCAGGTCGAAGCGCACGGTGACGCCGGCCGCCTCGAACGAGCGCTGCAGGCTGGCGAGCCGTTCCGGCCGGGTCCGGCCGGCATCGTTGGCACCGGGCATCCAGTTCCGCCCGCCCTCGCGGTGGGTGATCTCCCAGGTCTCCAGGTCGGCGCCGCCGACGATCATCTGCACCGGCACACGCGCCATCGCTGCCGTGTCGATCTCCGCACCGAAGCGGGCGGCCACGTCGCGCGTGCCGACCCACCAGTCGCGCGTCGGATCGAGCAGGGTGACGGAGCCCGGGGCCCCGATCGAGGCCGCCCACAGCCGATCCGGATGCAGCATCAGGAAACGATGGGCGAAATGGCCTCCGCCGGAATAGCCGAACAGGGCGAAGCGCTCGAACGAGCGGCCGTATTTAGCCCCGACCTCGTCGACCATGTCGAGCAGCACCCGGTCGTACCGGATGTCGCCTTCGATCATGTACTTGAAGCCGTCGCGATTGCCGTCGCCGCGCACGCCGATCGGAAACAGCGGCGCCAGGATGATGCAATTGTTCCAGCGCCCGAACTCGGCGAGCGCATTGCGATATTCGAGGAACGACCGGCCGGTGCCGTGCATGGCGACGATCAGCTCGGGCGGGGTCGCGGCCTTGGCGATGCCGGGCGGCACATAAAGGCAATAGCTGAAGCGCGGATCGCCCTTGCTGGCGAAGATCGGCGTGCTGCCGAGGTCGTACATGGCGCTGCCGCGCGACGTGGGATCGATTTCAGGGTTCGTCATAATTGTTTCCATAATTGGCGCCAATTATAATGCATATTGATGACACCCCCGGCAAGCCGCTATGCAACGGTTTGTTCGCGATCAGATCGGCAGGGAAACATGAAGCGTGCGGCGGCCCCGACGAAGCCGGCCCAGGATGCGGCGGAGCTGCTGGCGCGCGATATCCATTCCGGCCTGTTCGGCCTCGGCACCTGGCTGAAGCAGATCGACCTGGAACGGCGCTACGGCTGCACCCGCATCGAGGTGCGCCGCGCGCTCGATAAGCTGGTGCTGAAGCGCCTGGTCCAGCACATCCCGAACCGCGGCTACCACGTCTACCAGCCGGACGCGCGCCAGAGCGACGAGATCCGCGACGTGCGCGTGGTGCTGGAGAGTGCGGCCGCCGACAGCGTGATCGAAAACGCCGACGAAGGCGCGATCGACGAGCTGCGCGCCCTCGCCCGGCGCTTCAGCGACCTGGTGTTCGACGGCACATTGCTGGAGCAGTACGAGGCGAACATCGCCTTCCACGTCCGCATGGCGCGGCTGTGCAGCAACCGCGAACTCGCCAACCTGATCCTGGAGTTCCGCAGCCGCGGCCCGTCCGCCCCACTCGAACAATGGAAGACCCGCGCCCGCATCGAACAATCGAGCCGCGAGCATTTCCTGATGATCGACGCGGTCGAGGCGAGGGATACAGCCGGCTTGAAGGCGCTGATCCGGGCGCATATCCGGCAGGTGCCGGAAGCGCCCAGCGCCCGCTGACACGTCCCACCGTCATTTCCACGCAGGCGGAAATCCAGCGTTACGCGCGGTCAGCGGGAACACAGAGCCTTGTCGCCGCAGACGCGGCTCTGACTGGATTCCCGCCTGCGCGGGAATGACGGAGAATTCCGGCGAACGCGCTTCGCTGCTTTTCCGCCCAGCCAGCGCTGCCTAGAATCCGACCTCCGCCACCATCTTCGTCAGCACCGTGTGGGCGTCGAAGAACTCGTTCGCCACCTCGATCGCGCCGATCGAATGGTGGGCGTAGTCGGCGTTGATGCGGGCGACCGCCTCGCGGATTTCTTCGAGCGAGGAGAACGGGAACAGGCCCTTGCCGGTCTCGATGAATTTCGAGAAGCCGGTTTCCTGGGTGATGACCGGCCGGCCGGCGGCGAGGTAGCAGACCGAGCGGTCGGAGAACCAGCCGCTGTTCGGGCGCACGTAGATGTCCTTGGCCACCGTGAATTCGCCGCGCGAGGTGACGACGAAATCGCGGTAGGCCTGCATGTCGGCCGAGATCGGCACCGGGTCGACGATGTCCCAGCCGCCGTCGCGCACGCGCTCCTCGACGTCCTTGGACGGCGGGGTCATGGCCAGGCGGAACGGCTGCATCACGGCGCGCGGCAGGTCCAGGTATTTCAGGAAATTGACATGCTTCGACCAGCGATAGGTCTCACCGCCGACCTCGATGTCCTTGCCCTTGTTCTCCCAGGTCGCGATCGAGGAATAAAACGGCCCGGCAGACACGCAGCCGGCGTCCCACAGGTCGACCAGCACCGGCGGCCGCGTCTTCTTCCACTCGAACTTGACCATCGGCACCTTGCAATCCTCGTTGCCGAGGTTTTCGCCATAGGTGAAATGGTGGGTATGCAGGCTCAGGTACTCGAGCGAATCGACGTTGCCGGAGGCGACCTTGGCCTGCTCGAACACCGGATCGGTATCGACGAAGATGCGGACCGGGCACTTCAGGTGCTCTTCGCGCAAACGCGTGGCGCCGCAGAGATTGAACAAGGCCGACGCCTCACCGTAGAGCGACATCAGCCGCTCCTTGGAAATGCCGTGGACCACATCGTTCGCCGCGTCCCAGTAGGCCCAGCGGTCGCCCAGGTCGAAGCGCTCCATCATCGTCTTCACGAACTGGACGTTGTAGGTGCAATCCTCGACGATGCTGAACTGCCGGGGATCGTACGGGTTCGCCCCCGAATCCTCTATATACCAGACGTCGTAGCCCAGCCGGCGCAGCCCCAGCACATAATGCAGCGCCTGCCAGGCGATGCCTGCCATGGGAATCTGTCCGGCGAGATGCAGGACGAGCACGGTCTTTTTGTTAGACGCCAACATGCGTCTCCTCGGTGAGATCGAACTGAGTATCGTAGAGTTGTCTGAACAACCCGTTGCTGCGCTGCATCATTTCATCGAAACGCCCTGACTCCGCAATCACTCCGTCTTTCAGCACGAGAATTACGTCGGCCCGGCGCACGGTCGACAGGCGATGCGCGATGACGAAGGTGGTGCGGCCCTCGGTCAGGCGGCGGATGCCGGTCATGACCAGCGACTCGGTCTCGGCGTCGAGCGCCGAGGTCGGCTCGTCCAGAATCAGGATCGGCGCATCGCGCAACAGGGCGCGGGCAATGGTCAGGCGCTGCTTCTCGCCCTCGGAAAAAGTCGCCCCACCCTCGCCCACGATGGTCTCGTAGCCCTCGGGCAGGCTCTCGATCAACCGATCGATCTCGGCCAGGCGCGCCGCGTGCTTGACCTCGTCCAGGCTCGCGTCCGGCCGTCCATAGGCGATGTTCTCGCGCACGCTCAGCGGAAACACCAGGGGCGGCTGCAGCACCATGGCGACCTGGCGGCGCAGCGAGCGGATCTCATAGTCGCGGGCGTCGACGCCATCGATCAGGATCGCGCCCTCGCTCGGGTCGAAGAAGCGCGGGATCAGGCCCAACAGGGTCGACTTGCCGGCGCCGGTGGCGCCGACCAGCGCCACGGTCTGGCCCGGCTCGACCTGGAGTGTGATGCCGCGCAGCACCGACTGGTCCGCCCGGTAGCGGAAGGCGACGCCCTGCCACTCGATCCGGCCGGTGGCCCCGCTGTCCGGGAAGAGCCGGCTGCCGTCCTGGAGATCCGCCTCGGTATCCAGGATCTCGAAGCACCGCGTGGCGCCGACCCGGGCGCCGGCGATCAGCCCCCAACTCTGGGTGATCTGGTTGACCGGGCCGTAGAGCTGGGCGAGATACGTCGTGAACACCAGCAGCGTGCCGATCGACAGCGCGCCCGACA
This sequence comes from Aliidongia sp., assembly GCF_035943795.1. NCBI lineage: Bacteria > Pseudomonadati > Pseudomonadota > Alphaproteobacteria > Rhodospirillales > Dongiaceae > Aliidongia > Aliidongia sp. Next base: position 45,250 of record NZ_DASZBY010000062.1, read on the forward strand.
GGACCTCGTGCGCGCCGACATAGATGACGAGTGCCGTGCCCAGCGCCATCAGGGTGCCGATCACCGCCGAATAGAGCGTCTGCCAGGAATAGAGCTTCAGGTGCGAGCGCAGGGCCGCCCCGCTTACGTCCATGAAGCGGCGATGCTCCTCGGCCTCCTTGGTGAAGGCCTGGACCAGCTTGATCGAGCCCAGGCCCCAATGGGCGACCGAATAGACCAGGCTGTCGTTGTCGCGCGCCACCGTCGCGATATCGGCGATCTTGCGGTTGAACAGGCCGATCAGCAGGAACAGCAGCGGCACGACCGTGAGCGAGACCAGGGTCAGCTCCGGATCGATCGGCGCCAGCACGAAGATCATGCCGATCAGCAGCACGATCGCCTGCAGGATCGGCAAGACGCCGTTCATGATCATGGTCTGCACGGCATAGCTGTCGGATGTGACGCGCATCATCAGGTCGCCGACCCGCTGGCGGCTGTGATAGGCCAGCGACAGGCGCTGCAGATGGGCATAGAGCCGGCCGCGCAGGTCGGTCACCATGCGTTGGCCCAGCCAGATCGCCATGGCATTATAGACCACGGTCAGCGCGCCGCTCAGCAGGTAGATCACGACGAGCGCGCCGACCGCGACCGCGACCAGCCGGTCGGCCGACCAGGCCGGGATGCCCGGCAGCAGCCACAGCAGCGGGCCGAACGCGAGCGGCTTGCCGCCCAGCGCATTGTCGATGACGATCTTGAGCGGCCAGGGCTTCAGGAGCTCGAAGCCCAGCAGCACGAAGACCTGGACCAGCGCGGCGGCGAGCAGCGGCGTATAGGGCCGCACATAGCCCGAGATCTTCCAGGCGAGCCCGCGCATGGCCATGGAGTTGCGGTCAGCCGGCCTTGCGGCCGGTCATCGGCAGGAGCTGGGCCTTGCGCGCGACCTCGTCGATGACGCGGTTCATGATAGTGCCGAAGCGCCAGGTCTGGTCGGCGATGTAGGCGAAGTTCGCCAGGCCCACGACGGCGATGATCGCCGCCGGCACCGGCGCGCCCACGACCAGCGCCACCGCCGTGGCACCGGCATAGAGCCGCAGCACGAAGGACGACAGGCGCGACAGGCGCATCGAGCAGCGCACGCGCACCGCCCGCTTCTCGCCGCCGTGGTTCTCGGTGCAGACCATGACGAACGCCCGGCTCCACAGGCCGCGGGCGATCTTCAGGTCCCAGTCGCTCCAGCCCTCGTCCATCTGCAGGAAGTATTTGCGCGGCACCAAGAACTCCATCAGGCCGGCCAGCAGTACTTCCTTCTCTTCGTAATTCTGGCCCCAATAGGACAGGAACAGCGCGCGGTTGCGCCAGTCGAGCCGCGCCTGCTGCTGGATCGGCTCGGCCGGCAGATGGTCGACCGCGTTGGATTCCTTGACCCGCCACTTGACCCGGGTCCAGCCGCGCAGGATCGGCCCCAGGTAGATCAGCAGGGCGATCAGCGCCCGCGCCTTCAGCGAGCGGAAGCGCCGGTCGATGGGCGCCTTGAGCGCGCCCGAGATGCACATGGTCCAGGTCGTCAGCAGCGGCACCCACAGCAGCAGCCACCAGCCGCCGGCGACCAGCCCGACGAAGGCGAGCGCGATCGCGACGATGTTCCATTCGAAGGTCAGCGGCAGGAACGCGGCCAAGGACGAGGGCGGCTCGTACATGGTCTGGAACAGGCCGCGACCGAACACGCCGGAATAGATCACCGGCCGGCGTGACAGCAGCAGCGAGGCCGACAGGTCGCCATAGATCCGGCCCAGCCATTTCGCCTGGCCGAACAGGTTGAAGCGCAAGGGGTGCTTGGAATAGACCAGCGCCTCTGCCTTGCCATAGCCCTTCTGCTGGCTGAGATAGGCCTCGACCGTATTGCGGCGGAAATGCCAGACCACGGCGGCCGGTGCAAAGCCAATGGTGTAGCCGGCATTCTGGAAGCGCCAACAGATGTCGACATCGTCGCCGGCCGCGCGGTAGGTCGGGTCGAACCCGCCCAGCTCCAACAGCACGTCGCGCTTGAACGCCATGTTGCAGCCGGCGATATGCTCGGCCACCTCGTCCGACACCAGCACATGGGTCGGCCCGCCCGGCGAGACCGCGACGGCGGCCGGCACCAGATCGTCCTCCGGCGGCGGGAAGTTCGGGCCGCCGACCGCGGACAGGCCCTTGTGCTGCATCTTGGCGACCAGGTAGGTCAGCCAGTCCTTGTCGGCGACGCAGTCGGAATCCGTATAGGCGACGATCTCGCCGGTCGCCAGCTCCGCGCCGACGTTGCGCGCGACCGACAGGCCCTTGTTCGGCTGGCTGATGATCTTGCAATATTCGTAGCGCTGCGAGATCTCCAGCGTCCGGTCGGTCGAGCCGTCGTTGACGACGATGACCTCGTAATTCGGATAGTTCATGTGCTCGAGCGAGGCCAGGCACTGGTCCATCGTCCGGTCGGCATTGTAGGCGCAGACCACGACCGAGACGCGCGGATAGGCCGGCAGCGCCGGCGGCAGCTGTCCCAGGTAGTTGGCGGCGATGGCGTCGAACGCCGGCTTCTTCTGCCGGTCCTTGTCGACGACGCCGAATTCCCAATCCTCGATCAGGTGGCCGCCGGTGAACCATTCGTCGGTCCAGGCAAACACGCAGGTGCCGGCGCACCCGAGCTCGAACGCGGTACGCACCTGCCAGCCGATCGTCTCGGCCTGGTGCTCTTTGCCCTCGCGCATGGAATCCATGCCGAACTCGGTCAGCACGAGCGGCCGGTCGACCGCCAGGTTATGCAGGCGCGCGATATAGCGCCGGAACGCCGATTCATTGTGCAGATAGACGTTGAAGCACAGGAAATCCGTGAAATCGACGGTCAGATATTCGGTCGACGGGAAATTGGCGTAGCTGACCAGACCGGTCGGATCATAGGCCTTTACCTCCTTGACCAGATCGATCAGGAAGGCGCGCACCTTGTCCGGCCCGTGCCAGCGGATCATGTCGGGCGGAATCTCGTTGCCGATCATGTAGGCGAGCAGCGCCCGGTGGCGGCCGAGCGAGCGCACGCCGGCCATCACCATGCGGCGGATCTCGGACTTGGTCGCCTCGCTGTCGAGGAAGGTGATGTGCTGGGACCAGGGAATGCCGGCCAGCACGCGTAGGCCGAATTCCGCGGCGATGTCGAGCAGCCAGACCGGCGGAACGGTGAAGACGCGCAGCGTGTTGACACCGGCCTCGACCATCAGGCCGAAATCCTGGCGCACGCGATCGGCCGGCGGGAACTGGGTACCGTCGGCGCCGACCGGGAACGGGCCATAGGTGACGCCCTTGAGGAAGAACTTGGTCTGGCCGGTAAAGAAGAACTTGCCTTCGACGCGGATCGGCTCGAACGACGATGCCGGCACCCGGACCGGCGTCGGACTGAGGTCGATGACCTGGGGCGTCGGCTCCACCGGCTTGCGCGCGCGGGATGCCCGCTTCCTGGCGCCGTCCTCGGCATTGTCGACAGCCGCGTTTTCTTCGTTCAAGGCCATTCTCGTCCCGACTCGATTCAAATGTGCAACGGTACCGGCTCGCCCCCGCCGGCTACCGTACCGGTGAGAGAGAGCCTGCATGGCGCCGGCTTGTCAAATCCCGAGCGTCCCGACCCCATTTCCGCGGGAAACGACGCCGTTACCTCGTATGCCAGGCCCAGGCCGTGCGGATGATGCTGTCGATGTCCGACATCGCGGGTTTCCAGCCCAGCAGGCTGTTCGCCTTCGACGGATCGGCGACCAGCTCGGGCGGATCGCCGGCGCGGCGGGCCACTTCGCGGCGCGGCACGGTGCGCCCGGTCACCCGCTCGACCGCGTCGATCACCTCGCGCACCGAATTGCCGGTGCCGGTGCCGAGATTGACCTGGGTGGTGGCACCGCCGTCGAACAGATAGGCCAGCGCCTTCACATGGGCGTCCGCCAGGTCCTGGACATGGATATAGTCGCGCACGGCCGTGCCGTCCGGCGTCGGATAATCCGTGCCGAACACGTCGATCGCCGCGCGCTTGCCCAGCGCCGCATCGAGGATCAGCGGGATGAGATGGGTTTCGGGATCATGCTCCTCGCCGATCTCGCCCTCGGGATCGGCGCCGCAGGCATTGAAATAGCGGAGCGAGACCGAGCGGATGTCGTGGGCCGGCCCGTACCAGGCGAGTGCCCGCTCGATCATCAGCTTGGTCTCGCCATAGGGGTTGATCGGGCGCTGCAGCGTCTCTTCGGTGATCGGCATGCGGTCCGGCATGCCGTAGGTGGCACAGGTCGAAGAGAACACGATCGGCTTCACGCCGGTATGGCGCATCGCGTCCAGCAGCGACAGCGAGCCGACCACGTTGTTCTGGAAATAGATCTCGGGCTTGGTGACCGATTCGCCGACATAGGCGAAGGCGGCGAAATGCACGACGGCATCGATCGCCTCGTCCTTGATCACCTGCTCGAGTTTGGGGGTATCGGCGATGTCGCCTTCGACGAACGGTCCCCACTTCACCGCGTGGCGATGGCCGTAGACCAGGCTGTCGTAGGTCACCGGGCGATAGCCGGCGCGGGACAGGGCCTTGGCGGTGTGACTGCCGATATAGCCGGCGCCGCCGGTGACCAGGATATTTTTCGCCATCGGTCTCTTCGATCCTCTGAAGGGATTGCGCCCGTACCCGGTTCTTCCGGATCTATAACGCGTCATGCCCCGGGTTTCTTCCGTCCGGGTTTCGGCCAATGCCACAGGCTCTTTCTCACGATCCCGGCCGCCGCCGCCAGCGCTTTCGACCGGCACCAAAATTGTTACGACCGCAGTGCGGAATTTTCCGCGCAGATGCCCCGTTGTCTGGCGAGTCCTGCCGGCCGGCGGTCGTTTTACCGACCCGCAGACCGGGGCGATGGCGGATTTTGTTGGCGCCGGGCCGGCCGATCGGGCATGTGGTCTGGCTGAGCTTGCCATTACCACGAGGAGATATTGATGCGCATTGCGGTCATCGGGACGGGCTACGTCGGGCTTGTGTCTGGGGCGTGCTTCTCGGAGTTCGGCACGTCTGTGGTGTGCGTGGACAAGGACGCGGGCAAGATCGAGCGGATCA
>NZ_DASZBY010000063.1:0-33573 GCF_035943795.1 Aliidongia sp.
CGCCTTGTCGATCTGGTCGTACGCGGTGAACGTCGCACCGCCCGACTCAGCCAACACCTTCGTGATCGCAGCCGTCAAAGACGTCTTGCCATGGTCAACGTGACCGATGGTGCCGATGTTGCAATGCGGCTTGTTCCGCTCAAACTTCGCCTTCGCCATTTCTTTGACGCCTCACATGCCCGATCAGAGGAAAAATTCACTAACCAATATCAACGGCCGGCCGACGGCTGGAGCGGGTGGAGGGAATCGAACCCTCGTAGCCAGCTTGGAAGGCTGGTGCTCTACCATTGAGCTACACCCGCCGAGCCGTTCGCCCATCAACCGCGCCGATGGTCGTATGGTGGAGGGGGTTGGATTTGAACCAACGTAGACATACGTCGGCAGATTTACAGTCTGCTGCCATTGACCGCTCGGCCACCCCTCCACAGCACTACGACCATCGCCCGGCGCAGCGGAGGAGCGCACTATGTAAATTTCCGAGGCATTGTCAACTGGCGAAAGCGGGTTGCGCAGGGCCGGTCCGACGCCAGCCCCCTATGCAGCTCAAGGATTTACGCCTAAGAGCCTTGCCCAACACCCGTTCCGGAAACCCTGTCATGCGCAAGCGCCCCCCGTCTTCCTCGTCCCCGACCTCGCAATCGCCCGATGGCGTTGCACGGACCGCCGCGCCACGCGGCCCCGCCCCCGCCCGCCCGGCGCCGCAGCGGCCGGGCTCGCGCGCCGACGGCAAACCCGGGCCGCGCCCCGGCGGCAAGCCGGCAAAGCCGGCGCCTTATGCCGCCGTCCGCCCAGCGGCAGTCGAGCGCGAGCCGTCGCGTTCCCGCCCCGCCGCCACTCCCCGCCCGGCCATCCCGCGCAGCGCCGAGCCCCGCTCGGCCGACGCGAACAGCAGCGGTGGCGCCCCGTGGCTGTGGGGCCACCATGCCGTGGCCGCCGCGCTGAAGAACCCCCAACGCAAGCTCGTCCGCCTGGTCGCGACCGAAGATGCCGCGGCCGAGCTGGCCGGCATGCTGGGCGAAGCGGCCATCGTCGAGCCGCAGGTCATGAACCGCGACTCGATTGCAAAGCTGCTGCCGCCCGGCGCCGTGCACCAGGGCGTGGCGCTGCTGGCCAAGACTCTGAAGCCCTGGCAGCTCGAAGACGTCATCGCCCATCTGGGCGAGGCGGAGCGTGCCATCGTGGTCGTGCTGGATCAGGTGACCGACCCGCACAACATCGGCGCGGTCTTGCGTTCCGCCGCCGCGTTCGGAGCGGTTGCGGTGGTCCTGCCCGATCGCAACGCTCCTGAAATCTCAGGAACGCTCGCCAAATCCGCCTCGGGCGCGGTCGAGCACGTGCCGCTGGTGCGCGTCGTCAATCTGAATCGCGCGCTCGAGCAGCTGAAGAAGGCCGGCTTCTGGAGCGTCGGCCTCGCCGGCGACGCGGAAGCGACGCTCGCCAGCCACAAGCTGTCCGGACGGGTCTGCCTGGTACTGGGGTCGGAGGGCGACGGCTTGCGGCGCCTGACCCGCGAGGCGTGCGACCTGATGGCCCGGCTGCCGACCCAGGGTCCGGTCGCCAGCCTCAACGTCTCCAATGCTGCCGCAATCGCGCTCTACGAACTGGTACGCGCCGGCTGACCTGCCGGCGTCGCAGCAGGGGATGAGGGCATGGCGCGCTGGCTGATCGGGTTCATGGCTTTGCTGGCGCCGGCGCTCGCCGTCGCTGCGCCCTTCGGCGAGCCGGTCGATACCGCCCTGGTCCTCGCGGTCGATGTCAGCTTGAGCGTTGATGCCGGGCGCTATGCGCTGCAGCGCGACGGCACGGCTGCAGCGATCGGCAGCCCGGACTTCGCCCGCGCCCTGGCCAGCGGCCCCAACGGCGCGGTCGCCGTCACCGTCGTGGAATTTTCCGATCCGGACCGGCAGATCCCGGTCATGCCCTGGACCCGCATCGCGTCAGCCGCCGACGCCCAGGCCTTCGCCGAGCGCTTGCGCCAAGTGCAACGCAGCTCGGACGGCCTGACCGGCATCGCCAACGCGCTGCTGGCGGCCGAAGACATGTTCGACGAGTCGCCCTGGGCGGCGACCCGCCGCGTGGTCGACGTCTCCAGCGACGGCATGAGCAACATCGGCCCGCCGATCGACGAGGTGCGCGACCGGCTGGTCGCCCACGGCATCACCATCAACGGCCTGCCGATCCTGTCGGAGGAGCCGTCGCTCGAAACCTATTACACGCTCTATCTGATCGGCGGTCCCGGCGCCTTCGTGGTGGTGGCGCAGGACCTGGCGAGCTTCGCGGATGCCATGCGCCGCAAGCTGGTCACCGAGGTGACGGTGGCGCAGCTGCCCGTGCCGCCGCCGGGCTGAGACATAAAAAAGGACGGATCCCGCGAAGGATCCGTCCTTTTCGTTCCTGCCGCTTGGTTAGCGCGTCAGCGGCTTGTACTGGAAGCGGTGCGGCTGGTCGGCGGCCACGCCCAGGCGCGCCTTCCGGTCGGCCTCGTACATCTGGTAATTGCCCTCGAACCAGACGACCTTGGCATCGCCCTCGAACGCGAGGATGTGGGTCGCCAGGCGATCGAGGAACCAGCGGTCATGGGTGATGACCACGGCGCAGCCGGCATATTCCTCGAGCGCGTCTTCCAGTGCCCGCAAGGTATCGACGTCGAGATCGTTGGTCGGTTCGTCGAGCAGCAGGACGTTCGCGCCGGTCTTGAGCATGCGGGCGATATGGACGCGGTTGCGCTCGCCGCCCGACAATTGCCCGACCTTCTTCTGCTGGTCCGTGCCCTTGAAGTTGAACAGGGCGACGTAGGACCGGCTGTTCATCTTGCGCCGGCCGAGGTCGATCTCGTCGAGCCCGTCGGACACCACCTCCCAGACGTTCTTCTTGGGATCGAGCGTGTCGCGCGACTGGTCGACATAGCCGAGCTTGACCGTATCGCCGACGCGGAAGTCGCCCGAATCTGCCTTGTCCTGGCCGGTGATCATGCGGAAGAGCGTGGTCTTGCCGGCGCCGTTCGGACCGATCACGCCGACGATGCCGCCCGGCGGCAGCCGGAACGACAGGTCCTCCATCAGCATGCGGTCGCCGAAGCTCTTGTTGACATGGGCGGCCTCGATGACGAGGTCACCCAGGCGCGGCCCCGGCGGCAGCACGATCTGCGCGCTGTCGGGCGCCTTCTCCTTGGAATTCGCCACCAATTCGTCGAACGCCTGGATGCGCGCCTTGGACTTGGCCTGACGCGCCCGCGGGCTGGCCCGCACCCATTCCAGTTCGCGGGCGATGGTGCGCTGGCGCGCCACCTCGGTCTTGTTCTCGATCTCGAGCCGCTTCTGCTTCTCCTCGAGCCACGAGGTATAGTTGCCCTCGTGCGGGAAGGTCCGGCCGCGATCGACTTCGAGGATCCAGGTCGCGACGTCGTCGAGGAAATAGCGATCATGGGTCACGGTGATGACCGTGCCCGCGAAGTCCTTGAGATAGCGCTGCAGCCACGCGACCGAGGCTGCGTCCAGATGGTTGGTCGGTTCGTCGAGCAGCAGCATGTCGGGCTTCTCGAGCAGCAGGCGGCACAGCGCCACCCGGCGCTTCTCGCCGCCCGACAGCTTGTCGACCGTGGCCTCGCCCGGGGGGCAATTGAGCGCGTCCATGGCGATCTCGACGGTCCGGTCCAACTCCCAGCCGTTGACCGCGTCGATCTTCTCCTGCAGCTCGCCCTGCTCCATGATGAGGTCGTTCATCTCGTCATCGCTCAGCTCTTCGGCAAAGCGGCCGCTGACCGTCTCGAACCGTTCGAGCAGGTCCTTGGTCTCCTTGAGGCCGAGCATGACGTTGCCCTGGACGTCGAGCGTCGGGTCGAGCTGCGGCTCCTGCGCCAGATAGCCGATCTTGATGCCATCGGCGGCCCAGGCCTCGCCGTTATACTCCTTGTCGACGCCCGCCATGATCTTGAGCAGGGTTGACTTGCCGGCACCGTTCGGACCCAGCACGCCGATCTTCACGCCCGGCAGGAACGACAGCCAGACGTCCTTCAGTATTTCCTTGCCGCCCGGATAGGACTTGTTCAAGCCCTTCATCACATAGACGTACTGATAGCCGGCCATCGACCTCTCCAACTCACGAACGGGCGTCATTTGACGGAATTTGGGGCGGCGGCCCCGAAAGCCACGCGCACGGGCCGTTTCTAGCGCATCCGATGCATCCGGTGCAACCGAGCCCGCCGCGCAGCGGCCATTCGCAGACGCGCCGATCGCGGATTGTTTGATATGCAATCCTTCCCTCTTCTCCCCGGATGGCCGATCCGGCATGGTGGCGCTCTCGCGCAACCGACCGGGACCCGTCGATGTCCGAAGCAACTTCCGTCCTGCGCCACCTCGAGCAAGATTTCGACCAGGCGGTCACCCGCTATCTCGAATTCCTGCGCATCCCCAGCATCTCGACCGATCCGGCCTATGCGGGCGAGGTCAGGCGAGCCGGTCAATGGCTGGTCGACCAATTGACCGGGCTCGGCTTCGAGGCGGCCCTGCACGACACGCCGGGCCACCCGGTGCTGATCGCCCATCACCCGGGCCCGGGCGGCGACGGGCCGCACCTGCTCTATTACGGCCATTACGACGTGCAGCCGGCCGATCCGCTGGAACTCTGGGATCATCCCCCGTTCGAGCCGACGATCGTCGAGGCGGAACGCGGCCCGCGGGTGGTCGCGCGCGGCGCGGTCGACGACAAGGGGCAGGTCATGACCTTCCTCGAGGCGTTCCGCGGCTGGCACACGGTCCACGGGACGTTGCCCGTCAGGATCACGGTGCTGATCGAGGGCGAGGAAGAGACGGGCAGCCCCTCGCTGCCGGATTTCCTCAAGGCCCACCGCGCCGAACTGAAGGCCGACGTCGCCGTCGTGACCGATACCAACAGCTGGGACATCGACACCCCGGCGATCACGACCATGTTGCGTGGCATGGTCTATGTCGAAGTCACGCTGAAGGGCCCCAGTCGCGACTTGCATTCCGGCATGTATGGCGGAGCGGCGATCAATCCGCTGAACGCGCTCACCCGCATCCTGGGCCAGTTGCACGACGATCGCGGCCAGGTCCAGATCCCGGGCTTCTACGACGACGTGGTCGAGACGTCGAAAACCGACCTCGCGATGTGGAAGACGCTCGGCTTCGACGAGCGGCGGTTCCTGGGCGAGATCGGTCTGAAAACCTCGAGCGGCGAAGGCGGGCGGCATGTGCTGGAGCGGCTCTGGTCGCGACCGACCTGCGATCTGAACGGCATCTGGGGCGGCTACACCGGCGCCGGCGCCAAGACGGTGATCGCCGCGGAGGCTTCGGCCAAGCTCAGTTGCCGGCTGGTCGCAGCGCAGGATCCCGAACGGATCGTGGCTGGAATCAGGTCGTTCTTCGAAGCCCGGACGCCACCCGATTGCCGATGGGAGATCAAGCTGTTCGGCCAGTCGCCCGGCATCAGCGTGGCGACCGATTCGCCGCACATGGGCGCCGCCAAGGCCGGCTTGAAGGAAATCTACGGCCGCGACCCGGTCCTGGTCGGTGTCGGCGGCTCGATCCCCGTGGTGGGCTGGATGCAGGAGCATCTGGGCCTCGAATCGATCCTGCTCGGTTTCGGGCTGGAGGATGATCGGATCCACTCCCCGAACGAGAAATTCGAGCTGCGCTGCCTGAAGAACGGCATTCTCTCCCATGCCGCGATCCTGGCGCGGATGGCCGCACTCGGATCGAACTGACCGAGCGCACTGCAGCATGAAAGCCACAATCTTCGGCGAACATTGGAAAAATCACCCCGGAAAGTGAAATTCGGGGCTGGTGAACGGGATCGACCTCGTCTATTTTGACGTTGAACGACAGGGCTGAGCTCTACCGGCATCGCTACGCCTGTCGACCAGTCGATCTATCAAGACAGGAGTTTCGAATGCGCAACAAGATTTTGACCGCCCTCGTCGTGGGTTCGATGCTCGTTTCGACCACCGGCATCGCCCTCGCTCAGACGACCAGCCAGTCCACGACCACGACGACCGCCGCGCCGGCCCCGGCTGCGGCCGGTGCCTCGGGCTCCGCCGGTGTCGCCGGTCTCTCGGTCGGCACCCTGGCCGCCATCGGTGCCGGCGTGATCGTCGTCGCCGCCGTCGCCGCTGCAGCCGCATCGAATGGCGGCGACAATGGCACGCCGAGCGGATCCTCGACCGGCACGTCGACCGCGACCTCGACCAACTAACCGGTCCTGTTCCAAGCAAGGGGTGTCCCGTGAGGGGCACCCCTTTTTTGTTGCGCGCAGGACCGCCACCCCGTCGACATCGGGAAATTCCAAAAGCCCCGTTCCCGCTTTATGCTGACCGGACCGGCGATCTATCACGGGGCCGCGACCTCGATCGATGAAGGGACCCCATGTTGAGCCGACGACGCGCCATTGCCGCCCTTCTGGTCCTCGGTTCGCTGGTTTCGACGATCGCCCCGGCCAGGGCCGAGACGACGGAGATCCGGATCGCCCAGCAGTTCGGCATCTCCTACCTGCCGCTCATCGTCATGAAGGAACAGCACCTGCTCGAACAGGCGGTCGTCGAGGCCGGGCTGCCCCGCCCGACCGTGACCTGGGCGCAGTTCAGCGGCGCCGCGGCGATGAATGATGCGCTGATCTCGGGCAATCTGGACGTCGCCACCGCCGGCGTCGGGCCGATGATCATCGTCTGGGCCCGCACCCGCGCCTCGCTGAAGATCACCGGCGTCGCGGCGCTGGGCGCCATGCCGAATCTGCTGACCACGTCCAATCCCCGCATCAGGACATTGGCCGATTTCACCGACAAGGATCGTATCGCCCTGCCAGCGGTCAAGATCGGCGCCCAGGCCGTCATGCTGCAGATGGCGGCCGAGCAGGCCTTCGGTCCGGGACAGCAGAACAAGCTCGACGACATCACCGTCAGCATGGCGCATCCGGATGCCGCAGCCGCCCTGCTCGGCGGCTCCAGCGAGATCGATGCCCATTTCACCAGCCCGCCATTCTCCGACCAGGAATTGGCCAATCCCAAGATCCACAAGGTGTGGAGCAACTACGACCAGATGGGCGGCCCGGCGACCTTCAACGTGCTGTATGCGCCGGAGAAGTTTCACGCGGCCAACCCCCAGAGCTACGGCGCGCTGCTGGTCGCCCTCGATCGGGCCATGGCGGTGATCAAGGCGGACCCGACCGCCGCCGCTGCGCTCTACATCAAGTCCGAAGGTTCGAAACTGACGCCGGCCTTCGTCGAAGGCATCATCCGCGATCCCGCCAACGACTTCACCGCGACTCCGCTGCAGACGCTGAAGACCGCGCGGTTCCTGTTCAAGACCGGCGCCGTCAAGGTCGAGGCTGCGAAATGGCAGGACCTGTTCTTTCCCGAAATCGCCGGCCGCCCGGGCAGTTGATCCCCGTGATCGGATCCCCGCTTCTGTCGGTCGACGCGGTGACGCTGCAATATCGCGTGCCCGGCCGCCTGGTTACGGCGGTGCATGACGTGAGCTTCGACGTGCTGAGCGGGGATCGCTTCGTCATCCTGGGTCCATCGGGCTGCGGAAAATCCAGCCTGTTGAAAGCGATCGCCGGGTTCGCCCTGCCCAGCGCCGGAACGATCCGGCTTGCCGGTGAGCCGGTTCGCCGGCCCGGTCCCGATCGCATGATGGTGTTTCAGGACCTCGACCAACTGCTGCCCTGGCAGACGGTCGCCGGCAACGTCGTCTCGGCGCTGCGCCGGGCCGCCGGCCTGCCGCGCCAGGAGGCCGAGGTGCGGGCCACCGAGATGATCGGCCGGGTCGGCCTCGCCAAATTCGCCGAGGCCTATCCGCACACACTGTCCGGCGGCATGAAGCAGCGCGCCGCGCTCGCCCGCGCGCTGGCGCTGCGCCCGGCCATGCTGCTGATGGACGAGCCATTCGCCGCCCTCGACGCGCTCACCCGCGCCACCATGCAGCGCGAGTTGCTGGGCCTCAGCCTCGACATGGCCTTGACCGTCTTGTTCGTTACCCATTCGGTCGAGGAGGCGCTGCTGATCGGCACCCGGATCCTGGTGCTGAGCGCCCATCCCGGCCAGGTGCGCGCCGAATTCAACGGCGTCCCGCCCGACGCGGCACCGGCGGCCAGGGAGCGGCTGAAACAGCGCATCGAAACCCTGATCATGGCAACCGACGCCTCCGTGGCGGAGATTTCCCATGGCGGGTGATCGGCCCGAACGGGAGATCCCGAGTACCGTCCTCGCCGAAGTCGCCGACCTGGCGACTCCGCTCGGACCGATCGAGCGGCTGCGGACCAGCCTCGGCTTCTGGCGTCTGATCGTCCTCGTCGTGCTCGCCGTCGCCTGGGAGGGTTATGGTCGCTGGATCGGCAACGACCTGCTGTTCCCGACCCTGGGCGAAACCCTGTCGGCCCTGTGGGATGCGACGGTCAGCGGCGTGCTGCCGATGCGCATCCTCGCCAGCCTGCGCATCCTGGTCGCCGGCTACGCGATCGGCCTCGTGGCGGCCGCACTGTTCACCACGATCGCGATGTCGAGCCTGGTCGGGCGCGCGGCGCTCTCGACCCTGACCGCCATGTTCAATCCCCTGCCGGCCGTGGCCCTGCTGCCGCTGGCCTTGCTGTGGTTCGGCCTGGGCGCACCGAGCCTGATCTTCGTCATCGTCCATTCGGTGCTCTGGTCGGTCAGCCTCAACGCCTATGCCGGCTTCGGCGCGGTCAACCAGACCCTGCGGATGGTCGGCTGGAACCTGGGCATCCGCGGCTGGCGGCATGTGGCGCTGATCCTGGTGCCCGCCGCCTTCCCGGCGATCCTGTCCGGCCTCAAAATCGGCTGGGCCTTCGCCTGGCGGACGCTGATCGCTGCCGAGTTGGTGTTCGGCGTGTCGTCGCGCTCCGGCGGCATCGGCTGGTTCATCTACGAGAATCGCAATCAACTCGACATCGCCAGCGTTTTCGCCGGACTATTGGTCGTGATCGCGATCGGACTGCTGATCGAGGGGCTGATCTTCCGGCTGATCGAACGCGTGACGATCCAGCGCTGGGGTGTCGGGATCTGACGTCGTTCCCTCGAATGTGCGGGTCTGCATAGTAGATAGGCTATGAATAGATAGGATCAGAATTATTCTATAGTCCCCCCGTCGGCGCCCCTGCCGGCTCAGATTGGAGTGACCCTGTGGCGGAACCCTGGCCCAAATGGCAGATCGGCGTCGAGCTGGTCCAACTGGGCCGGCGCTGGCGCCGGGTTCTCGACGACGAGTTGGCCGGCTACGGACTGACCGACGCGACCTGGCGCCCGCTGTTCCACCTGGGCCGGTTGGGTGACGGCATCCGGCAGACCGAACTGGCCGACGCCATGGGCATCCAAGGCCCCTCCCTGGTTCGCCTGCTCGACAATCTGGAGCGCGACGGGCTGATCGCCCGCAGCGAGGATCAGGGCGATCGACGCGCGAAGGTCCTGACCATGACCGAGGCCGGCCGACAGACCTTCGCGAAAGTACTCGCCGTGACGGAGCGGGTCGCCGACCGTCTGTTCCAGGATGCGGAGACGGCAGACCTGGCCGCGTTGCAAAGGCTGTTCGGCCAGCTCGGCTCCGCCCTCCAGGCCCCGGGGCTGGGCCATGGCCGCTGACGTGGCCATCGGCTTGCGTCCCTTGTTGGCCTGGTTGCCCAGCTTTCCCGGCAAGTCCTGGTACCACGCGCTCAGCACGGCGGCCGCCGCGATGCTGGCGTTCTACGTCTCCTGCGCGCTGGAACTCGACAGCCCGGGATCGGCGGCCGTCACGGTGCTGATCGTGTCGAGCCCCCTGCCCGGCATGGTCCTGTCCAAGGGTATCTGGCGCCTGGTCGGCACTGCCGTCGGCGTGCTGGTCTCGATCCTGCTGATCGCCTGTTTCGCCCAGAGCCCGGCCGCCTTCATCGTGGCGCTGGCGATCTGGCTCGGCCTCTGCACCTACGTCTCGTCGCTGCTGCGCCATTTCCGGGCCTACGCCGCCGTGCTGGCGGGCTACACCATCAGCCTCGTGGCCTTGCCGGCGGCGGACAATCCGGATCAGATCTTCTACCTGGCGACCGGCCGCATCGCCGTCGTGACCGTCGGCATCCTGTGCACCGCCCTGATCAAGAGCCTGCTGGTGCTGCAGGTCGGCCATCGACGGCTTCGCCCGGCACTGGAAGGTGCGCTCGCGGCCACGGCCGAATTCGCGGCGCAGGCGCTCGACCTCGAGCCCGGCCTGCCGCAGCGCCGGCGCGCGGTCGCCGATCGGTTGATCGCGCTCGACCCGCTCGTGCTCGCCGCCGCCAACGAATCGGCGGAAACGGCCCAGCAGGCGCCGGCCGTCCGGCTGTTCGTCTCGGTGCTGGTCAACATCGTGACCCTGGCGTCGAGCGTGCGTGATGCGCTGGCGTCGCTGCCACCCGACGGCGCCGTCGCGCTCGCGATCACGCCGTTGCGCGACATGGTCCGCGACCTGCTGCGCACCTTGTGCGGAACGGCGGTCTTCCTGTCGCCGGCCACGGTCCAGTCCCTGGCGGCCGCGCGTGAAGCGGCGGCGGCACTCTCGGTCCAGCTGACGGTCGCGACCGCGCCCGAAACCCTCGACCTGCTGGCACTGGCGGCCCGGCTCGAGGATATCCTGGAGCAGTTGGCCTTTGCCCGGGACCACCTGATCGGCATCGAGCAGGGTCGGACCGGGCGCAGGATCACGCCGGTGTCCTACCATCGCGACTCCCATGCCGCGACCATCAACGGGCTGCGCGCCGCGATCGCGACCATGCTTGCGGGTGCGTTCTGGATCGCGACGGCCTGGTCGGCCGGATCGCAGATGCTGGCGGCGCTGCTGCCGGTCTGCGCGCTGCTGGGCAGCACCGAGCATCCGGAAAAGGCCAGCCTCGCCTTCACCCGCGGCATTGCGCTCGCCGCGGTCTGCGCCTTCGTCTGTCAGTTTTTCCTGCTGGCGCGCGTCGATGGCTTCCCGTTGCTCGTGCTCATGGTCGCGCCGTTCCTCGTCGTCGCCTGCCTCTACACCACGATACCGAAGCACGCCGGATCGGCGACCGCGTTCCTGATCTTCTTTACGACCTTTACCAACCTGCGCAACCCCATGACGTATGACATCGCGGCCGCGCTCAATACGGACATCGCCTTCATACTGGGGTCGCTGTGCGGCGTGCTGGTGTTTCGCACCTTCTGGCCGGCCGACCCGGTCCGCTCGGCCCGGCGCCTGGTCGCGGAGGTGCTGCGCGACCTGCGCGACCTGGCTGGCCCCCGCCGCCCGCCCACGCTCACCATGTGGGAGACGACCATGCATGATCGCCTGTCTCGGCTCAGCACGCGGCTTGCTGCCTCACCCGATCGGGCCGCCGTCGTCGAGGGTGGCATGGCCGCGATCCATATCGGCCGGGACATGATGCGGGCGCACCGGCGGCTCGACGGTCTGAGCCTGCCGGCGGACCCGGCGCGCAGCGTCGATGCCGCCTGGCGGGCGCTCCGCGGCCTGGTCGCGGCCCCTGACATGGCCGCCCAGGCGGCGAAAACCGCGGCCCTGCGGCTGCTGGATGCCGCCGGCACCGAGACCGGCGATGCCGAACGGACCGGGCTGCTGCGCGCGGCAGGCGCGTTCCACGAGATCGAGCTGCTGCTGGTGCGCCACCGCGCCTTCTTCACCGGCAGCCTGCCGTCGGAACCGGAGCCCGCATGATCGCCGAAATCAACGTCGCGGGCGTCTATCTGGCGCCGATCGCGCTCTACGCGATGATCGCCATTCCAATCTTTGTCGTCCTGCGCGTCATCCTGGCGCGCCTGGGATTCTGGCATGCCATTTGGCATCCGGCACTGTTCGAGGCTGCCCTCTACCTGTCGATCCTGTCGCTTCTCGTTCTGCTGTAGCGGTTAAACCAAGGCTTCCCACCATGCGCTTCCTCGTCAAATTCACGCGCGTCGCGATCACGCTCGCCATGCTGGCAGTGGCCGTCGTGCTGGTGGGCGCGCTCTGGCAGCGCTACATGCTGGCGCCCTGGACGCGCGACGGTCGGGTACGGGCGGAGGTCGTCGACGTGGCGCCCGAGGTCTCCGGCACGGTGGTCGAGGTTCCGGTCGCGGACAACCAGCTGGTCCATCGCGGCGACGTGCTGTTCCGGGTCGATCCGGTCCGCTTCAAGCTGGCCATCGCCTCGGCCCAGGCCTCCGTCGACGGCGCCAAGCAGGAGCTGCAACTGCGCGAGTCGGACGCCAAGCGCCGCCAGGGCCTGACCGGGGTGGTGTCGGCCGAGGAACAGGAACGGACCCGCAGCACGGCGACGGTCGCAAGCGCCCAGCTGGAGGCCGCCCAGGCAGCGCTCGACGTCGCCAAGCTCAACCTGGAACGCTCGGTTCTGCACTCGCCGGTCAACGGCTACGTCACCAACCTGCGTCTGCGCGTCGGCGACTATGCTAATGCCGGTCAGCCCAAGGTCGCGGTGATCGACGCCGATTCCTTCTGGATCAGCGGCTATTTCGAAGAGACGAAGCTGGGCAAGATTCACCCGGGCGATCCGGCGCGGATCAAGCTGATGGGCTATCGGCCGACCCTGACCGGGCACATCGACACGATCGCGCGCGGCATCAACGACCGCAACACGACGCTCGATTCGCTGGGGCTGCAAGACGTGAACCCGATTTTCACCTGGGTGCGGCTCGCCCAGCGCATTCCGGTGCGCATCCATATCGACACCGTACCGGATGGCGTGATCCTGGCGGCGGGAACGACCTGTTCGATCTCGGTCGGCGAGGACACCGCCCCCTCGACGGGACCAGTCGCCCGCCTCAGGCAATGGATCGAAGGAGCGCTGTGATGGTGCCTCCGCCCTTTTGCCGGCTGGGCGCCCTGCTGCTCGCCGGCTGGACCGCCGCCTGCACGGTCGGGCCGGACTACAAGCCGGACGGACTGGCGGTGCCGTCGGCCTGGACCGAGCAGCAGCCGAGCCCGGCCGACCAGGCAGCGGCGACCGAGCGCCTGCGCGCCTGGTGGGCATCGTTCCAGGACCCGCTGCTCGATCGGCTGGTCGCCCAGGCGATCGCCGGCAACGACGACCTCAAGATCGCACGCCAGCGGCTGATCCAGGCCCGTGCCGGCCGCGCCATCGCCGCCTCGGTCGATTATCCGCAGGTGACCGCCAAGGCCGCGCGCCTGCAGTCCAATTCCAGCACCACCGCGGATTATCCGCCGGGCATCGGCCAGTACCGGACCTGGGAGCTGGGCTTCGATGCGTCCTGGGAGATCGACGTGTTCGGCGGAACCCGCCGCGCCGAGGAGGCGGCCGACGCCGACATCGGCGCCGCGATCGAGGATCGGCGCACCATCCTGGTCAGCCTGTTGGCCGAATTGGCCAGCGACTATGCCAGCCTGCGCGCTAGCCAGTTGCGCCTGTCGATCGCGGTGCGCAACATCGAGGCGTCCCGGCGGGCGTTCGACCTGACCCAGCAGGAATTTCAGCGTGGCCTCGGCACGGACCTCGAAGTCGCCCAGGCCCGCGCGCAATGGAATAACGTCCGCTCCGCGCCGCCGGCGCTCAAAGCCTCGGTCGCCCGCCTCAGCCATGCGATCGCGGTGCTGGTCGGCGGCTTCCCGGGCGATCTGGAGGTGGAGCTCTCGAAGCCCGCGCCGCTGATGATGGTGCCGGCCAGCCTGCCCGTATCGCTGCCATCGGAGACGCTGACGAACCGGCCGGACGTCCGGCGCGCCGAACGGCGCTATGCCGCGGCCACGGCACGGATCGGCGTCGCGACGGCCGACCTGTTCCCGCATTTCTCGATCCCGCTGACGATCGATCCGACCTCGGCCACGATCGGCAGCCTGTTCCTGGCGAAAAGCCTGGACTGGTCGATCGGGCTGGCTGCCGGCACGCTGGTCTATGACGGCGGCAAGACCGACGCTCGGATCGAGAATGCCAAGGCTGTGGCCGAGCAGGCGCGCCTGGCCTACGAGCAAACGGTGCGCGGCGCGTTCCGCGACGTCGAGGACGCGCTGGTCACCTATCAGACCGAGACCGAGCGCAACGGCACGCTGAAAGAGGCGGCCGCGGACAGCGACCTGGCGCTCGATCGCGCCACCAAGCTCTACGGCGCCGGCCTTACCGACTTCCTCAAGGTACTGGACAGCGAGCGCGCCGCCTTTGCCGCCGAGGATCTGGAGGCACAGAGCCGCCTCGTCCGGGTCCAGAACGTCATCGCCCTGTTCAAGGCGCTGGGCGGCGGCTGGCAGGGTGTCGAGTTCGAGGATGCGAGGCCGGCGGAATAGCCTACTTGCAGCGAACCAGCCAGACGCGATAGGTCGGGCTGTCCGGCGGCACGGTTTCGTCACCCTGGACCCGGAAGCCGGCGGGGCAGAGCGCCTGGGCGTTCTTGTTCAGCCGCGCTTCGGCGGGCCCGTCGCCCTGCAGGTCGACGGTTACCCGATGCAGGCCCGGACCCAGGCTCTCCTCGCGCTCGCCGACGGTCTCGTGGCAGCCGGCAAGGGCCATCCCGATGCCGGCGAGCGCCAGGAAATGCCGGGCGGCCGTCACGGCCGCCCTCACCCGCGGTCCTAGGATGCCCGCTCCAGCGCGTGCTTCAGCGCGCGCATCTCGTCATGGCCGGACTTGACCGAGCGGTAGGCGCGCAGGATCAAGTCGCGGACCGGTGCCGAAAGATCGGTGTCGGCCAGCGCCTTCTCGTACTTGGCCTTGATGTGATCCTCGCCGGCCTCGACCTCGTTGACCACGCCCTGATCGCTGCCGCCGACCGCGGTCTTGAGGTTGAGGAACACCCGATGGGCCTTGCCGAGGATGGTGCCATCCTGTTCCGGCGTCACGCCGAGCCGGCGCACTTCGCCCTGCAATTCCGCCGTCACCTGCTTGCGCTCGATCGCCCGCTTGCCGAACAGCGTCTTGAATTGGGGATTGCGCGCATCCTTGGCCGCTTCGTCATAGCCATGGGCGCTGTCGAGCGTCGTCTCGATCAGGCCGTTCAAAATCGTGATGTCATGGTCGGTCGAGGTTGCCATCGGGCATCTCCTGTCTTGCGTCGGATCGCTTCGACGTTGAAGCGTCCGGTTACAACCCGCCGAGCCAGATGATGGTTGCAGCGAGCGCCTAGGGCTTCGACGCGCCGGCCTCCGCCGGCAGCGCGGTAAACGTCGGATTGCCGTGGCGATTGATCAGCAGCAGCACGTCGCCGGTTGCCGACGCCAGCCGCAGCTTGCCGGCGGCATCTTCCGGTCCGGCGATCGGCAGGCGGTCGATCGACAGGACCACGTCGCCCGGCACCAGGCCGATCGCGGCCGCCGGACTGTCCTCGGCGATGCCGCCGATCACCACGCCGGTCGCGGTGGGCGACAGGTTGTCTTCCTGGCGCAGTTCGGAGGTCAGGGCAGCGAACCACAGTCCCCGGGCGCTGTTGGCCTGGGTCGCGCCGCTCGTCGGCGCCTGGTCCGCGATGGGTGCGTTGGGATCGGCGCGCAAGGCCTTGGCGATCGTCGCGTCGATCTTGACCTGAGTGCCGTCGCGATCGACGACCAGCGCCAGCTTGTCGCCGACCCGCGCCGTGCCGACCAGGCGCGAAACGTCATGCACTGCCTGGGTCGGGTGGCCGTTGGCGGTCTTGATGACGTCGCCGACCTTCAGGCCCGCCTGCTCGGCCGGGCTGTCCGCTGCGATCTCGACTACGATCAGCCCCTGGGGATTGACCGGATCCATGCGCAGGGCGCCGGCGAGTTCGGGTCCCACCACCTGGACGCTGATGCCCAGATAGCCATGGTTGGCGTGGCCCTCTTCCTGCAGATGCTTCACGACCAGCCGGCCGATGCTCGACGGGATGGCGAAGCCGATGCCGACGCTGCCGCCGGACGGCGAATAAATCGCGGTATTGATGCCGACGACTCGTCCCGACGTATCGAAGGTCGGGCCGCCGGAGCTGCCGCGGTTGATCGGCGCGTCGATCTGCAGGAAATCGTCGAACGGTCCCTGCTGGATGTCGCGCCCCAATGCCGACACGATGCCGGTCGTGACGGTGCCGCCCAGGCCGAACGGGTTGCCGACGGTCATCACCCAGTCGCCGACCTCGACCTTGTCGCTATCGCCCCATTGCAGCGCCGGCAGCTTGGCCTTGGCCGCGATCTTGAGCACGGCCAGGTCGGTCTTCGGATCAGTGCCGACCACGGTCGCCGGATGCTTGGAATTGTCCTGGAACACCACGGTAATCTTGCTCGCCATCGTGACCACATGGTTGTTGGTCACGATGTAGCCGGCCGGATCGATGATGAAGCCGGAGCCGAGCGACACGCCCTTGCTGCCGGCCGGATCCTTCGCCGGCGGCGGCGGAGTCGGCAGGCCATGCTGCTCGAAATAGCGCCGCATGAAATCATCGAACGGCGTCCCGCTCGAACGCCCGGCAGTCTCGCCGCCGTCGCTCACCGCATCCGGCGGGATTTCGGCGACGATATTGACGACCGAAGGCATCACCCGCTTCACCAGCGGCGACAGGGTCGGCAGGGGAATCGGTGCCGCGAGCGCTCCCTTCTTGGCCGCATCGGCGGCCGTATCGGCCCCGGCAGATGAGGCCGCCAGCAGCAGTACCGCGACGATTGGAAACAGCGCGAGACGACGGGACGGATCGACGAAAGGACGCAGCGGCAATTCGACACCGGATGGTTGGGACGCGGGCCCGCATCTTCGGTCAGGCTCGCGCCGCACGCAACGGCCCGTCAACGCCGGAACGTCACCACCAGCACGTCCCTATAGGCCGGCCGCTCCGGATCGAGCGGTTCGACCGGCGTCACGCCGTGATAGACCCGCCCATCGTCGACCAGGGCGGAATCGAGCGGCTGGGTCAGGGTGAAGCTGCCGAGCGGCCGACGATCCATGTCGTGGATGGTCGTCATGCCGCTGGCGATATTGTCCCGCGCGACCAGCAGGACCAGCACCCAATCGACGCCGTCCCGATGCAACCCCTCCGGCGTCGGGCGGCCCTCCACGCCGGACCGGGCCTCGATGCGGAATTGATGGACCTCGACATGCCAGGCTGCCGGCTTGGTTTCGCGCGGCGTCAGCCCATCGAATAGCGCGAAGCACGAGGTGAGAATCGAATTCATCGCCGGATGGTCGGCCACATCGGGCCGGATCGGCTCGAACCAGCGCTCGAGCCCGCCGTTCAGCGAATTATAGTCCCGGCTCTGATAGTGCGGCTGATGCGGTTTGCGGATGACGCCGACATCCGACATGGCGAAAGCGGCATGGCGGCGGCGGCGATAGCGGCCGCCGTCGGCCATGTAGGTATCGAGTCCCAGGTCGTTCCAGCTGTCGGCGAACGCCGCCCAGTCGGTGAGGCCGGTCCGCTGCAGGATCGCCGCCATCGTCGGGGCTTCGACGAACGCGAAGCCGCGCTCTTTCAGCCCGACGCCGACCGGTTGAAGAAGCTCGTCCATGCTGCCTCCAGTATCGCTTATCGGAAACAAGCCTGGCCGAATCCTGCCGCAATCCCGTCAAGAGATTTTCGCCACCCTGAATCGCGCCACGGGCGTATGATGCCCTCGACAGAACTTTGGAAGGATACGCGACGATGGTGGATTCGCTGGCAGGTGCCGCGTCCAACGCGTTGACCGGGATCGAGCAGGCGCAGAACAGGATCGCGACCGCGGCGTCCAACATCGCGAGCACAGGCGCCGCTCCGTCGGGATCCGTGACCGCGCCGCCCCTGACCGGCGGCCAATTCGGCACGGCAGCAGGACAGGTTCAGCAGGCGCTCCAGGGCGCCGGCGGAGATCTCTCGACCAATCTCATCGATGTCGCGACCGCCAAAATCAGCTACGAGGCAAACGCCAAGGTCCTGAAAACGGTCGACAAACTCGCCAAGGATACGATCGACATCGTCACCTGACCCGGTCGATCGGCGGACCTAGCGGGCCATTGCCTCGATCTTCTTCGCAACCAGTTCCCACTGATGGGCAGCGGACATGCTGCCGCCGAGGCTGCTGTTCTCGGCGCGCTTGCGCGCCTGATCGGCGGCCTTCTTGCCGAACTGTTCGATGAGGGAGCGTGCGGCCTTCAACAATTCGATGTCTTCGCTCATGCAGGCTGGACCGTCTCGAAAATCAAAAACAAGGGCGTCGGGGCTGGATACCGCTCCGTCAGGAACTGCCGTCGCGGATCGGCCGCCCCGCATATAGTCCTTATGGACGAACAATCCGACGATTTTTGTACTCGATCACGACCGCGCGTGCGGTTTTTGTCGTGGGCGCGGCCATTTTGCCATCCAACGTCTCGGCCACGTACGGCCGCGGCGTAGGGATCGGCGCCGCAACCGGCCGAGGTGCGGCCTTGGCAACCTTCGGCTTGGGCGCCTGCGGCTTCGCCCGGCCGACCTTGATCTTGCGGGTGCCCACCATCGTCTTGTCGATGGCACTGATCGCCTTCTCGACGGCACCATCCGGCGCCAGCGCCACGACGCCGATCGTCGCCGGACCGGCATTGGCAGGGATCTGCCGGATCTCGGCACCGATCACGATGCCATATTCCTCGAACAGGTCCGCGAGCTTCGGCGCGGTCATGTCGTCGGGCAGATTGGTGACGATCAGGTTGCCTTTGAATGGTACCGGGCGCATGAGCCGACTTTCGAGAACGGGATTTGATCGTAGTTTATGCTGCATCGCAGCAAATCGAAAGAGGAAGATGCGGGTAGCGGCCCAGCGTGGCTCGCGGGATACAGATCCCCCAGGCGAACGCGCCGCTCGCCGTCGGCATTGCCATGGCAATTATTCGATCAACAAATCGTCATCACGCCCTTGATTGACCGCCAAACCGGGCGGCATCTATGGTGCGATATTGAATGATCGTTCAAAAAAGACGAAAGGGCCGGGGATGAGAATCGCCATTCTGGGATCGGGCGGTGTCGGCGGCTATTTCGGCGGTCGCCTGGCCGCTGCCGGCAGCGAGGTCACCTTCATCGCGCGCGGCGCCCATCTGGCGGCGATCCGGCAGCATGGGTTGCGCCTCGTCAGTCCGCGCGGCGATGCCCTGATCATGCCGGCCAAGGCGGTCGAGACGATCGACGAGGCCGGGCCGGTCGACCTGGTCATCGTCGGCGTCAAGCTGTGGGACACCGAAGAGGTGGCGCACAGCCTGGTGTCGGTCGCCGCGCAGGGTGCCGCTATCCTGTCGCTGCAGAACGGCGTGCAGAAGGACGAGATCCTGCGCCGGAGCCTGCCGGCCGAGGCCGTCCTGGGTGGCGTCTGCTACATCGCCGCCGCGATCGCGGAGCCGGGCGTCGTCGCCCAGAGCGGCACCATGCAGCGCCTCGTGTTCGGCGAATACGGCAATGCCCCGTCAACGCGGAGCGAGGCGTTCCTTGCGGCCTGCACCCGGGCGGGCATCGACGTGGAACTGAGCCGCGACATCGAACGGCTGATCTGGGAAAAATTCGTCTTCCTCGTGGGATTGTCCGGCACGACCGCGCTGTTCGGCCAGCCGATCGGGCCGATCCGCGAAGATGCCGAAAAGCGGGCCTTGCTGCTGGCGGCGATGCAGGAGGTCGTCGCCATCGGCCAGGCGAAGGGCGTGGCCCTGCCGGCGGACTATGCCGACAGCCGGCTCGCGTTCTGCGACACGCTGCCGGCCGGCATGACCTCCTCCATGCAAACCGATCTGGCACGGGGCAACCGGCTGGAATTGCCCTGGCTCAGCGGCGGCGTGGTCGAGATGGGTGCAGCGCTCGGTATTCCGACGCCGGCCAACCGGACGATTGCGGACGCGCTCGAACCGCGCACGCTCGGACGGGGCTGAGGTCGTGGCCAACCCGACCCTGCGCTCGCTCAAGGCCACGGCCGTCGCCGTGCCGATGGCCCGCCCGCTCGGCACCAGCGCACAGAAGATCGATACCGCCTCGCTGCTGCTGGTCGACCTGGAGACCGACCAGGGCGTGATCGGGCGGGGCTATGCCTTCTGCTATCTGCCCTCGATCGCCCGGTCGCTGCTGCCGGTCGTGGCCGAGCTGGACGCGGCCCTCGCCGGTCTGCCGCTGGCGCCGCTCGACCTGTCGAAACGGATCGCCCGGCATTTCCGCCTTCCCGGCCTGGTCGGCCCGCTCGCCATGGCCGCGTCCGCCATCGATACGGCCGCCTGGGACGCGCTGGCGATCGCCGCCGGCCTGCCGCTCGCGAGTTTCCTCGGCGCCGAGCCGCAGCCGATCCCGGCCTACAACAGCAACGGCCTCGGCCTGATGGCGCCCGAAGCGGCGGCGGACGAGGCGGAGGCGCTGCTCGACCGAGGCTTCCTCGGCGTCAAGCTGCGGCTGGGCCGCGCCGATTTCGCCCATGACCTGGCGGCGGTCCGCGCGGTTCGCCGCCGGTTGCCGGACCGGGTCCACCTGATGGTCGATTTCAACCAGGCCCTGACCTATGCAGACGCGATGCGCTATTGCCTGACCCTCGACTGCGAAGGCGTCTATTGGATTGAAGAGCCGATCCGCCACGACGACTACCGGCACATGGCCTTGCTGGCGGAGGCGGCCGCCACGCCGATCCAGCTCGGCGAGAATTTCGCAGGCCTGCCGCCGATGGCCGCGGCACTCGCCGCCGCCGCATCGGACTATGTCATGCTCGACCTGGACCGCATCGGCGGCGTGACCGGCTGGCGCCATGCCGCCGGCCTGGCCGCCGCCTATGGCCGGGAAGTGTCGTCGCATCTGTTCCCCGAGGTGAGCGCCCACCTGCTGGCCGCGACGCCGACGCGCCATTGGCTGGAATATGTCGACTGGGCCGAACCGATCCTGCGGGCGCCGCTGAAGATCGTCGACGGCATGGCGATCGTACCGCCCGGCCCGGGCAACGGCCTGCGCTGGGACGACGCGGCCGTCGCCAGGTTCCGACTGGATTGAGGACGCCCGATGGGACAGGCCAAGCAGTTCGACCCCGAACAAAGGCTGGATTGCGCGGTCGACGCTTTCTGGGAGAACGGCTTCGACGGCAGCGCCATGCAGGCGCTGTGCAAGGCCATGGGGCTGTTTCCCGGCAGCCTCTACGGCACCTATGGCGACAAGCGCCGGCTGTTCCTTCGGGCGGTCGACCGTTATATGGCGACCGTTTCGACCGAGGCCGTCGAAACGCTCGGTCGCGGTCCCTCCGGACTGGCCGCACTGCACCGGTATTTCCGCAACCTCGTCGACGGCATCCTCACCGGCCGGCGCCAATGGGGCTGCCTCATCACCAACACCATCGTCGAGCTGGCCCGGCGCGACCCGGAGATCAAGGCGAAGATCGACCTGCATCTGGCCCGGCTCGAAACCGCCTTCTGCGGCGCCATCGCCCGGGCACGGCAAGCCGGCGAGATCGCGCCGGACACGTCGCCCGACACCGCAGCCTTCCTGGTCTGCGTGGTACAAGGCCTGAACGTGCTCGCCAAGACCACACCGTCCCGCCAACGGCTCGATCGGGTGGTCACGACCGCCCTGTCGGTCCTGGGTGCGACGAGGCCCGCCTGCCCTGATCCACCCTAACCGAGACGAGGACCCATGATCCGCTTCTATTTCCATCCGACGCCCAATCCGCTGAAGGTCGCGCTGTTCCTCGAGGAGGCCGGCCTGCCCTACGAGGTCGTGCCGGTCGACACGCGCAAGGGCGAGCAGCATGCCGCGGCCTTTCGGGCGGTGAACCCGAACGGCAAGCTGCCGGCCATCGTCGATACCGAGGGTGCCGGCGGCGAGACGCGCGTGTTCGACTCGAACGCCATCCTGCTCTATCTGGGCGACAAGACCGGCCGGTTCGTCGGATCCGCCGCCGACCGGGGTGAGCTGCTATCGTGGCTCATGTTCGTCGCCAGCGGCATCGGCCCCTATTCGGGCCAGGCCGTGCATTTCCAGCGCGCGGCGCCCGAGCCCCTGTCCTACGCCATCAACCGGTACCGGCGGGAGGTGGAACGCCATTACCAGGTACTCGACCGGCACCTGGCCGGGCGCGAGACCATCGTCGGCACGGACTATTCCATCGTCGACATGGCGGCCTGGGGCTGGCTCGACCGCGCCGCCATAGCGCTGCCGGGCGATGGCGATCCGCTCGGGGCCTTCCCGGACCTGAAGCGCTGGTTCGGCACGATCAACACGCGCCCGGCCGTCGCCCGCGCGCGCGCCGTCGGGGCCGGGCACACATTCAAACAGGAAATGGACGAGGACGCCCGCCGCGCCATGTTCCCGTCGAACTATCCCGCATAGGGCGGCCGCCTCGCTACGTCGCCAGGCCGGCCTTGCCGTTGCCGCCCATCAACAGGACGGTTTCGGCAGGCCGGCGCGGCGCAAGCCTGGTGAACACGGATCCGGCGCATCGGCGGGCTCGGGTGAGCAGTGCCGCCGAGACCGTAGAACGAATAGCCCCATGAGCCCTGCCGCCAGCAGCGCGATAGACCCCGGCTCCGGGACGGCCAGCGGGGCGCCGGCGATCCGCTCCCCGACCTCGCGACCCGAGGCCCACGGCAGTCCGTTGACTTTCGATGCGTATTTTTCCATGGGATCCGGCACGCCATCCGGCCAGGTGCCGAAGATGTTGGCGTCGGGAACGAAGGTCAGCCAATAGCTTCCAGCCATCAGACCCCAGTCGAGGCCGGAAACGCCGTACCAGTTGAGCGCGCTCTGCAACGGCAGGATGAACGTGTCGGAATAGAGGATGCTGCCAGGCTCGCCACCGGCGTCGGACAGGATCTCGGCCGTCACGAAACCGCTGTGCCCGGATTGGTCGCCCAGATAGGCCTGGACGCCCGTCACGACGTCGCTCTGGCCGATCGTGAATTCACCGGCGAAATACTGAAAGTCGGCGAAGTCCCAGGGCTCGCCGGACGGATTGGCGCCGGTGTCGACGATATAGGCGGCGTGGGCCGGCGTGTGGGCCAGAAGCCAGCCGGCCAAGGTCGCGATGGCGATCATCGATTTGCGCATGAGTTGCTCCCTGATGGAGGACCCGTCCGTATCCGTCGATCGGACACAAGGAATTCGAGCTTCCCTCGGGAGTCGCAATGCTCGCTTGGATGGCCACGATACAGGGGTCCGTCGCCAACTCACAAGATGGCGGGGCGAGCCCGTACGCCGATCGAAGACGATTGCCGGAAAACAAACGGGCCGGACATCAAAACCCAAGCGACTGAAAAGAGTGGTAGGCCCGGCCGGACTCGAACCGACGACAACACCGTTATGAGCGGCGCGTTCTAACCAACTGAACTACGGGCCCCCGTCTTGGGGCGCGGAGTTTGCGCGAGCCCCGGGGGAAAAGGCAAGCCCCCGGCGCTCGGGCACGGCGCATGGCGGCCTTCAGGCGCCGAGGGCCGTCAATGCCGCCACGAACCGGTCCAGTTCCGCCTCGGTCGTGAGATAGCTGACCGAGGCGCGCAGGACCTCCGTCAGGCCGCGCGCGTCCATGTCGAGCGGCGTATAGGCACGGCCGTTGAACCCCAGATTGATGCCCTGCGTGGCCAGGGTTGCCTGGACCTCGGCACCGGATCGGCCGTCGAGCGTGAAGGCGACCAGACCCGAACGCTCGACGCCCAGGTCCTGGAGCCGCACGCCCGGCACCGCAGCGAGCCGGGCCCGCAGGCCGTCGGCGCGCTGGACGATGGTCGCGCGGATGCGATCCAGGCCCAGATCGAGCGCCTGCCGTACCGCGACGCCCAGTCCCAGACGCAGCGCGGGGGCGCTTTCGGCGGATTCGAGGCGGCGGGCACCTGCCCGCAGGACGGCGCCATCAGGCCCGATCGGCGCCGAATGGGTGTCGACGAAGGCAGGGTCGAGCCGGTCGGCGAAATCGCGGCGGACGTAGAGCAGTCCGACGCCGCGCGGTCCGCGCAGATGCTTGCGGGCCGGCGCCGCCAGCACGTCGCAGCCGACCTCCCGCACATCCACCGGCATCTGGCCGACGACCTGGGCCGCATCGATGAAATAGGGCACGCCAGCCGCGCGCACGAGCCGGCCGACCGCCGCAGCCGGCTGGATCAGCCCGCCGTTGGCCGGCGCCCAGGTGAGGGCGACGAGGCGCACCTGTCCGTCGAGCTTCCGGGCGAGCGCCTCCAGCGAGATCTGCCCGTGTTCGTCGGCGGGCACGGCCTCGACCACCAACCCGGCCCGCTCCAGGCATGCGAGATTGCCACCCCATTCCGTCCGGCCGACCAGCACCTTGTCGCCGGGGCGCAGGCGCAGGGCGGCAAAAGCCCGGCCCCAGCCGTCGGACACGCCGCCGGTGAAGGCGATTTCGTCGGGATCGGCGCCGAGCAGGGTCGCGATGTCGGCCCGTGCCTGCTCGACCTGGGCGGCGACGGCGCCGCCGGCCTCCATCGAGCCGCCCTCGGCCTCGCGCCGGAGTTGGGCCTCGATCGCCTGCAGCGTGGCCGCCGCCATGAGCGAACTGCCGGCATGGTTCAGGTGCAGCACCCGGTCGGTCCCGGGCGTCCCGGCCCGGAGCCGCGCGACGTCGATGGTCACGATGCCGCCTCGTGCAGTTCGACGATCGCGTCGACCTCGACCGCCGCACCGCGCGGCAGGGAAGCAACGCCGACCGCGGTGCGGGCATGGCGGCCGGCCTCGCCGAGGACCGCAACCACCAGATCCGACGCGCCATTGCCGACGATCGAATGCTGGGTGAAGTCCGGCGTCGCCGCGACGAACACGCCCAGCCGCGCGATCCGGCGGACGCGCGAAGGATCGCCGTCGACTAGGCGATCGATCTGGGCCAGCAGCGAGAGCGCCGCCGATGCCGCGGCCGCCTGCCCCTGCTCGACCGAGAGTTCCGCCCCGACGCGCGCGGACGGGACGTCGCCGTCGGCAAACGGCGAGATCTGCCCGGAAATGAAGGCGAGCGCCCCGACGCGCGCCACCGGCACGTAATTGGCGGCGGGACCCGACGCGTCGGGCAGGCGATGGCCCAGGCGCTGCAGCCGGTCGGCAATGGTATCGGTCATGTCGGAAACTCCGCCCAATCTTTTGAAAGAGCGGGAATGCTAGGGCGATCCCGACCGGCCGACCAATTCAAAGCAGCACCTCGACGGATGAGTCAAACTCATCCATGGCCGCTTCATCGACCAGCCAGTCGAGGAACGCGGCGGCGGCGCGCGAAGGTTTGCGCCGCGGCAGCACCAACCACCAGGCGATGCCCGCATGGACGGTGATCGACAGCGGCTGGACCAGCAGGCCGGTCGCCAGCTTGTCGCCGATCAGCCGCCGCCGGCCCATCGCCACGCCCTGGCCGTCGAGCGCCGCCTGCAGAACGATGTTGTAGTCATGGAGCAGGCTGCGCCGTGCCGTCGCCAGATCGAGCCCGGCCGCCTTGCCCCAGCTATCCCATTCGAACAGGCTGCGCGAATAGGAGAACAGGATCTCGTGGCCCAGCAGGTCGCCCGGCACGGCAATCGCCGGGCCGCGGGCGAGCAGCGCCGGGCTGACCACGGGCGAAATCCGCTCGTCCATCAGCTTGCTCGCCGCGGCGCCCGGCCAATTTCCCTGCCCGTAGCGGATTGCCAGGTCGGCGCCGCTCGCCTCCAGATCGACGAGGCCGACCGACGGGTCGAGTGCCAGGTCGATACCGGGGTGGCGCGCCCGGAACCGGCCGAGGCGCGGCACCAGCCAATGGGTCGCGAACGAGGCGAGCAGGCTGACCCGCACGGTCGCCTTGGTCGCGGCGGCGACCGCGTCGGTGCCCTCGACCAGCAGGTCGAACGCCTGGCGCACCGTCGCCAGATAGCGCGCACCTTCCGGCGTCAGGCTGACCGCCCGGACCTGCCGCACAAACAACGGCACGCCCAGGCTGGCTTCCAGCGTGTGGATATGGTGGCTGACGGCGCTCTGGCTGACCAGCAGCTCCTCGCCGGCCTTGCTGAAGCTCATGAGCCGTCCGGCCGCTTCGAAGGCGCGGAGGGCGGCGAGCGGCGGCAGGCGTCGGGACATGGAGCCTCTGGTTCGAAAGCAGGTGCCCGGAGCTTACCCGCCACCGTCGATGGTCGCTAGCCTTGGCCGGGACGGATCGTCTAGGGTCCGCCCGACCGAAGCGGGCGGGGGATGGTGGTGAGCGAAGAGAGTTTGGCGACCGGTACAGCCGGCGGCACCCTGGCCGCGTTCCAGGCAGGCCGCGCCTATGACGCGCTGATGCGGCTGCCGATCCTGCTCTACAACGGTTACATCCTGGTCAACGAGCTTCGCGGCCTCGCCGTCTGGTTCGTAGAACAGCCGGTGCCCTTCACCGTGACGCCGCTCAGCGCGACCGTCTTTGCGTCGCGGGTCGCCTTGATCCTGTTCCTGGTCTTGCTGATGGGATTCCATCTGGTACGCCGGCGCCCGGTCGCCAAGGCGCGCGGCTGGCCGCCCCGCCTCGTGGCATTGCTGGGCGCGACCTTGACGATCGCCATGGTGCTGCTCGACCGCACGCCGAACTCGATTGCGGTCTATGCGGCATCCGCAGCGTTGATCCTGCTCGGCAACTACGTGTCGATCGTCGCGGTCCTGTCGCTCGGCCGCTCGCTCAGCATCATGCCCGAGGCGCGCCGGCTGGTCATGACCGGCCCCTACCGCTACGTGCGCCATCCGCTCTATCTAGCCGAGGAGATCGCGATCCTGGGCGTCTGGCTGCAGTTCATGAGTTGGCCGGCGACGGCGATCCTGATCGGCCATCTCGTGATCCAGCTCTGGCGCCTGGGCTTCGAGGAGCAGGTGCTGCGCGAGAATTTCCCCGAGTATTCAGCCTACGCCCGGAAAACCGCCCGCCTGGTACCGGGGCTCTATTAGGGAGAAGAAGAATGGGACGCACGGCTCTTCTGGTGGCGGCGGCGATCCTGGTGGTGGGCGGCGCCCTGGTGCTGATGCTACGCCCAACGGCGCATTACCCGATCGCGCGGATCGCCCTACCCGACGATATCGCGCTCAGCTTTCTGCAGGCCCCGGTCAAGAGCGATGCCGACTGCCAGACCGCCAACCAGCGCGTCACCGCGACCATGCTGGCCAGTTGCCATGAGTGCAGCCTCGCCGAATCCCGCTGCGCCGGCGAAGCACCGGCGGCCCTCGGCGCCACGACGGCCGGCACCCAGGACATGATCATGGCGAAGGGCCTGCGCATCCTGGTCACCGCACCGCCGGCGGCTGCCCACGCGCTGTGCCAGACGCTGGCGGGCGGCATCGCCCGGAACGATGCGAGCGCACGCTGCGTGCCGGCGGCGAACTAATCGGCCGACGCCGCCCGCCCCAGGTTTTCCAGCAGCGCCTTGTGAAAGGCCGCCGGATCCTGGATCTGCGGCGCGTGACCCAGGGTCGGAAATTCGACCAGCTTCACCTCTGAAATCAGGTCGGCAGCGCGCCGGCCAAGGGCCGGATAATTGCCGAGTTTGGCTCGCACCGCCGGTGGCGCCAGATCCTTGCCGAGCGCCGTCGTGTCCTTGTCGCCGATGAACAGCACGGTCGGCACCGCCAGCTTGTCGAGCTCGTAGAGCACCGGCTGGGTATAGATCATGTCGTCGAGCAGCGCCGAATTCCACGCGACGACATCGCGGCCGGGTCCCCGGTACAGGCCGGCGAGCATATCGACCCACCGGTCGTATTCCGGCCGCCACTCGCCGGCATAGTAGGTCGCCTGCTCGTATTGCCGGATGCCGTCGGCGCTGGTCTTCAGCTCGCGCTGATACCATTGGTCGACGCTTTGCCACGGCACCCCTTCGGACTTCCAATCCTCCAGGCCGATCGGATCGACCAGCAGCAGCCGCACCACCTGGTCCGGATACGTCAGCGCATAGCGCGCAGCCAGCATGCCGCCGGTCGAATGGCCGACGACGATGGTCTTGTCGATGCCGAGCGAGGCCAACAGCGCGTTCGTATTCCCGGCCAGTTGTTGAAAGCTGTACTGGTAATGCACCGGCTTGCTCGACTTGCAGAAGCCGATCTGGTCGGGCGCGACGACCCGGTAGCCGGCCTCGGCCAGGACCTTGATCGTCGCTTCCCAGGTCGCCGCGCAGAAATTCTTGCCGTGCAGCAGCACGACGGTGCCCCGCGCGTCGCCCACGCTCGGCACGTCCATATAGGCCATCTGAAGATCGACGTTCTGCGAGGAAAACGCGAAATGCTGGACCGGGTATGGGTAATCGAACCCCTCCAGCTCCGGCCCGTAGGACGGCTCGGTCACCACAGTCTGGGCCAATGCGGGCCGGAAGATCAGGAGGGCCGGCACCAGCAGGCAAAGGCGCTTGAACATCGTCAGGAAATTTCCCGAAAGCTTCGCGCGAAGCGCCGATCATGCCATGGTTGCGCGGAAGACCCTGCGGTAATTTCCACCGAGAATCCGGCTCGCTTCGTCGGGATGGAAACCTGTGGCGAGCAGCGCACGGGCGAGATCGGGCAGTTGGTCGTAATCCGCGAAGGCGGCCGGCGCCAGCAGGCCCAGCATGTCGCTGCCCAGCCCGACATGATCGACGCCGATCACATCGACCATGCGGGCCATGCCCTGCGCCAGGGACGCGAGATCGGGAAATTCCGTGGTGGGCGGCCAGATGCCGACGACGCCTCCGGTATCGGCGACGAGCCGGGCATGGTCCGCCGTGATGCGCCGGCTGCGTGGCGCGGGAGCGGCGGCGAGCGAGGTGTGCGACAGCAGCAGCGGCTTCGTCGTGACCGCAGCCGCCCGCTTCACCAGGTCATAGGGCCCGTGGGCGACATCGACCACGATGCCGCGCGCATTGCAGCGGCGGACGACATCGGCGCCGAAATCGGTCAGGCCGCCATGGACCGGCGCCTCGGTCTGGATGTCGCCCAGCTCGTTCACCCGGTAATGGGTCAGCTGCAGGTGGCGCAGCGCGTGTTTCTCGTACGCCTCGTCGACCCGGTCGAGCACGCCTTCGAGGAAATCCGCACCCTCGGCCGCGATGACGACCGACGGCAGGTCGGCCGAGGCCCGGTCGAGCGATGCCCGGTCGGTCACGAGCGCCAGCCCCTGCTCCTCGATCAGCCGATGCGCCCGGGCAAAGGTCCGTCCGCTCCAGGCATAGAGCTCGCCCGGCGCCGGCGTGCGATAGGGCCGGATGTGGCGATCGTCGAGATGAGTCGTGGGCGTGTCGGCGACGACGGCCAGGGAGACGAGCGCCATGCCGCCCGCCCGCATCGGCGCCGCCACCGGCAGGAACGGGCGATCGAGGCCGTTGCGCCCGATGATGACCCGTCCGGCATGGCTGTGCAGGTCGGCCGGTGCCGCCAGGGTCAGTGCCTGGCGGACGGCGGCCTCGTCCGGCGCCGGAACCGATGCGGAGACGACCGATCCCGGCGCGCAGGCGGCGAGCCCGATCAGCGCGCCGGCCGCGAGCAGGCCGCGACGGCTGAGCAAAGGCAACGGCTCCCGATGAGGTTCGACGCCGACCAGCCGGGCGTTGCGCAACTGATAGTGCCAGCCGTCAGGATCGCCCGAGAGCGACCAGCGCCCGGCAAGCCGGACGGCGCGCCCTTCCGCCGGTATCGGGACGATCGCGAACACTTCGACCGCCGCCAGCGGATCGGCGGGCCAGCAACCGACGCAGCACATCGGCTCTGCCAGCAGGAGAAAGTAACCATGCCGATCGTCGGGCTCGGCCGGCGCCATGAAGCCGACGAGTTCGACCGCCTGGCCGTCGAGCCAATCCGCGGCAGCCGTGGCGATGTCGATCCAGTCCAGATCCATTGCCATGCGCCGCCCTCGGGAATTGTTTTGGTTGAGCGTTCTACGCGCGGAGGAGACGGAGCATCCCTGGAACCAGGCCAAGGCGGTGAGATCTGCATCGTCAATTCTTTACCGTCATCCCCGCGCAGGCGGGGATCCAGTGTTACGCGCGGCAGCGCGGAGAAAAAGTCGCCGCAGACGCGGCTCTCGCTGGATTCCCGCCTTCGCGGGAATGACGGGAGGGGCTAAACCAGACTGGCCCAAAAAGAAAAGGCCGGTCTTTCGACCGGCCATCGTCATTTCCTAGGTATCGAGGAAGCTTCTGAGCTTCCGCGATCGGCTCGGATGCTTCAGCTTGCGGAGCGCCTTCGCCTCGATCTGGCGGATGCGCTCGCGCGTGACCGAGAACTGCTGGCCGACTTCTTCCAGCGTGTGGTCGGTGTTCATGCCGATGCCGAAGCGCATGCGCAGCACGCGCTCCTCGCGGGCGGTCAGGCTGGCCAGCACGCGGGTCGTGGTCTCGCGCAGATTGGCCTGGATCGCGGCATCGAGCGGCAGGACCGCGTTCTTGTCCTCGATGAAATCGCCCAGGTGGCTGTCTTCCTCGTCGCCGATCGGCGTCTCGAGGCTGATCGGCTCCTTGGCGATCTTCAGGACCTTGCGGACCTTCTCGAGCGGCATCATCAGCTTTTCGGCCAGCTCTTCCGGGGTCGGCTCGCGGCCGATCTCATGGAGCATCTGGCGGGACGTGCGCACGAGCTTGTTGATCGTCTCGATCATGTGCACGGGGATGCGGATCGTGCGCGCCTGGTCGGCGATCGAGCGGGTGATCGCCTGGCGAATCCACCAAGTGGCGTAGGTCGAGAACTTGTAGCCGCGCCGGTACTCGAACTTGTCCACGGCCTTCATCAGGCCGATGTTGCCTTCCTGGATCAGGTCCAGGAACTGCAGGCCGCGGTTCGTGTATTTCTTCGCGATCGAGATCACGAGGCGCAGGTTTGCCTCGACCATCTCCTTCTTGGCCCGGCTCGCCTCACGCTCGCCGCGCTGCACCGTCGAGACGACGCGGCGGAATTCGCCGATCGGCAGGCCGGTCTCGGCCGCGACTTCGCCGATCGTCTTGCGGATGTTCTCCGCCTCGCCGGCATGCTTGTTGATGAAGGTCTGCCAACCTTTGCCGGCGAAGCCCTTGATCTTGTCGAACCAGTTCGGGTTGAGCTCGCTGCCGAAATAATGGTTGAGGAAATCCTGGCGCTTGACGCCATCGGACTCCGCCAGGCGCAGCAGCTTGCCTTCGAGTGCGATGAGCTGGCGGTTCAGGTCGTAGAGCTGCTGGACCAGCGCCTCGATCCGGCCGTTGTTGAGGCGGATGTCCTGCATCGCCTCGACCATTTCCTCCTTGTGCTTCAGGTACCGCTTCTCGGTCGCCTTCGGCAGCTCTTCGCCGGCCTGCGCCGCGTCGACCCGCTCCTGATGCAGCTTGGCGAGCTTCTTGTAGATGTCGGCGACCTTGTCGAACGACAGGATGACCGTCGGCTTCAGCTCGGCTTCCATGGCGCTGAGCGAGATCGAGGCTTCCTCGCCGTCGCCGTCGCCGTCGGCACCCTCGACTTCGGGCTCCGGCTCTTCACCCTCGGCCAGGACAACCGGCTCTTCGCTCTCTTCGCCTTCGGGCTCGGGCGCGCTCGGGAACGCATTGCCGTAGGTCGCGTCCAGGTCGATGATGTCGCGGAGCAGGATCTTGCTGTCGTTCAGCGCGTCGCGCCAGCCGATGACCGCCCGCATGGTCAGCGGGCTCTCGCAGATGCCGCCGATCATCATCTCGCGGCCGGCTTCGATGCGCTTGGCGATGGCGATTTCGCCCTCGCGCGACAACAGCTCGACCGAACCCATCTCGCGCAGGTACATGCGCACGGGATCGTCGGTCCGGCCGATGTCCTCGTCGTCGAGGTTGCCGTTGACGCGCGACTCGCCGTCCGGTGTCTCCTCGTCCACGGCCGCGGCCGGTTCCTCGGTCTCTTCGGCTTCGACCACGTTGACGCCTGCCTCGGACAGCATGGTCATCGTGTCTTCGATCTGCTCGGACGAGACCTGGTCTTGCGGCAGGGCGGCGTTCAGCTCGTCATAGGTGACGTAGCCGCGCTCCTTGCCCTTGGCGACCATCTTCCGGACGGCCTGCGCCATGGTATCGACGATCAGGCTCTCAGCGGCCTCATCGCGGTTCTCATTGACCTCTGCCGTATTCGCCGCTTTTGTCGCCATCTTTGAACCAGTCCTAACTTGTACCCAGGGGGCCATCGGTTCCACCGCCCGCCCCCGGGACGGCCGAACCGGCTCGTCATTCATTCCGTGGGCCCGATCACCGTCCGGCACGGCTGGAGCCCACTGTCCCTGCCTCTTTGCAGGGGTCGAAAATTCAATGCCGACCGGACGACACCCATCCGGCTGTCGCCCCGTCGAATTCGGCCTGTTCCGTACGCTCGGTTTCCGCCTGCTCCTGCAAGGCCGTGATGCGGGCCCAACTGGCCTCCGTCGGCTCCATCTCGAACCGACGCACCGCCGCCTCGAGTTCCTGTGCCCGCTCCAGATGGCTGTGCCACAGGGTCAGCGCCTGCAACCAGCCGAGTCGGGTGGTCTCCCGATCCGCCGGTTCCGCGAATTGCGTA
Source organism: Aliidongia sp. (assembly GCF_035943795.1). Taxonomy (NCBI): domain Bacteria; kingdom Pseudomonadati; phylum Pseudomonadota; class Alphaproteobacteria; order Rhodospirillales; family Dongiaceae; genus Aliidongia; species Aliidongia sp. The sequence goes on from NZ_DASZBY010000063.1 coordinate 32,282, forward strand.
TGGGCGGAAACCTGTTGACCGAGCAAACGCTCCACATCCCGGACAAAGCCGTGGTTGCTGAGGTGATGCTGAAGGGTGGCCGCGTCAAGTCCGGAATTTGCCGCGTGGACGTTTAAGATCTCCCGACGCAGTTTGTCAAGGTCCGGCGCGGTCAGGATCAGGTGCGCGAATTCCTCGACATGGTCGTCGAGCAGGTCCGGCCGGACGATCACCATGGCGACCATCAGCTCCTGCCGCCGACGCTCGATCGCCTGATTTCCGACCGTCAGGCGCGCGCCGGACACCACTTCCGGCACGTGCGGCTTGAACCGCCCGTTACGATCCTTGACGGGCTTGCGCACGTTGGCGCGCTGCGGCCTACCCTGCTCGAACAGCTTGTTGCGAAAGAAGAACTGGTATTCGCGCTTCAGCCCCTCGTCGGCGATGACGATGGCGCGCGCATTCAGGCGATGGGTGAGGTCAGCCCGGCGTTCGGGCGTGTCGATGGGCTTGGCCGCCAGTTCCTGGGCGAACAGCACTTCGGCCAATGGCTTTGCGCCATCCAGCACCCCCTGCATGGCAAGGTTGCCCTGGCGGCCGATCAGGCTGTCCGGATCCTCGCCGGACGGCAGGACCGCGAACTTGAGCGACCGCCCGGCCTTCAACAGCGGCAGCGCCCGGTCGAGCCCGCGCGATGCGGCGCGCTGGCCTGCCGCGTCGCCGTCGAAGCACAGGGTTGGCTCGGCCGCCAGCTTCCACAGCTCTTCCAGCTGTTCCTCGGTCAGGGCCGTGCCGAGCGGGGCGACCGCACCGTCGAAGCCCGCGCGATGCAGCGCGATCACGTCCATATAGCCTTCGGTCACGACCAGGGTGGCGCCCTTGGCGACGCCGGTGCGTGCCCAGCTGAGCCCGTAGAGCACACGGCCCTTGTGAAACAACGGCGTGTCGGGTGAGTTCAGGTACTTGGGCTTGCCGTCGCCCATCACCCGGCCGCCGAAGGCGATGACCCGGCCGGCGCGGTCCAGGATCGGGAACATCACCCGGTCGCGGAAATAATCGAAGCTGTCACGCCCGTCTTCCGGCTTCTTCACCAGGCCGGCCTCGATCAGCATCTCTTCGGGAAATTCGCGCAGCAGGAACTGCTTCAGCAAGCCCTGGCCGCCGCGCTGACGATCGCTGCGCTCGATCGCAGCTGAGAAGCCCGGCGCATAGCCCAGCCGGAACCGTTCGATCGCCGCCCGGTCGAGCCCGCGCTGGTCCAGGTAGGCGCGCGCCGCAGCGCCGCCCTGGCTGTCGAGCTGGGCCTGGAAGAA